>UQEF01000015.1 GCA_900540045.1 uncultured Eubacteriales bacterium
AGGGCCAAGTGGTGCAGATCATCCCCAGCCGCGAAGATTCTTTGGACCGGCTGGTAGATGAAAATGCCCGGCAATTCTCCGATGAGCAGGAAAGTGTGGAGAGCGTGGTGCTTCACAAGCTGGAAGTGGACAGGCTACATACCGCGCTTTCCCTGCTGACTCCAGAGGAACGTGCGCTGATCCAGGCGCTGTTCTTTGAGGAAAAGACAGAACGGCAATATGCAGATGAGCTTGGCGTGTACCGCAATGCTGTTCATGTTCGGAAAATAAAGGTCCTCAAAAAGTTGAAGCTCTTATTGGAGGGTTAAATCTAATGCCCCTCACCTGGATGTTGTTGGGTGATGGGCATTTTTGACTTCCTCAAATAAAAACAGCCTGTCATACAATTTCGAACCATGAGGATATACAAAATTCAAATTCGCACACTTTTCCTGACAACACAGTTCAGGTAAAATATGAATTAAAAAATCCGCACATCTAAACCAAATCTAAATAAAGGCATGGTATAATACGATTGAGGTGATATTTTGAGCGAGCAAATTTTGATTATCGAAGATGAAACCGCCATCCAGTCGATCCTTTCGGAGCTGCTGACGGATGCCGGATACAATATAGAGGTTGCAGGCGATGGCCTGGAGGGGATCACAAAATTTCGGGAGAGGCTCTTTTCCCTTGTCCTGTTGGACATTATGATGCCGAAAATTGACGGATATACGGTCTGCGAGATGATCCGGCAGGAATCTAATGTGCCGATTATTATGCTGACAGCACTGGACGAGGAAGAAGCCCAGGTCAAGGCATTTGAATTAAAAGTGGACGATTACATCACAAAGCCTTTCTCCGTGAAGCTGGTACTCATGCGCGTGGAGGCGGTTTTGCGCCGGGTAAAAGAACGGGAGGGCCAAGAAGCCACAACCACGCTTTCTTACGGAAATATCCGGTTGGATCGGGAAAGCCACTCGGTTTCTGTTGGCGGAACGCCCGTCTCCCTCACTCATACGGAATATGGGCTTTTGGAGCTGTTCATGCTCCATCCTGGTCGAGTATTTACACGGGACAATCTGCTCAATCAGGTGTGGGGCTATGATTTTGTCGGGGAAGAAAAAACTGTTAATATCCACATTATGAACCTGCGGAGAAAGCTGGACGCGGATTTGATCGAAACGATCAGAGGGGTGGGATACAGACTTGGTAAAGAAAATTAGAAATAGTTTAAGTGCAAAGGTCTTTTTGTGGATTGCCGGTCTGCTCATCCTGTGCAGCCTGCTGATTTACGGCATGGTGATGATATTTCTGCCCCAGAGTTACACGATTGTGGCAAGCAGTCGGGTTGAGACGGAAATTGAGCAACTTATTGATACACTCTCACAAACCGATTACGACGATGCCGGGGATGTTATCGAACAATTCTGTCAGAGCAATCGGGCATCCGTGATCTTGAACGATGGAATCACCATGCACACCTTCGGCACAGTGGATGAGCAGAGTGTAGAGCGTGGAGAAGCTATGACAGCCGCAATAGAGGTGAAATTTGCGGATCGGGATGGGAGTTATTATCTCAGTATTACCGCTCCTGTTTCTGCCGGTAATGAGTTGACCATGGCTTTTTTGGAATTACTGCCGCTCTTGCTGCTTCTGATCTTGCTAATCTCAGCGTTAGGAGCGTTCCTATGTAGTCGGGTGTTGGTGCGGCCTGTTCTTGAGATTAGTCGTGTCTCCAAGCGAATGGCCGATTTGGATATGACCTGGGAGTGCGGAGTTCACCGAACGGATGAACTTGGTGTGTTGGCAAACAGCCTGAACACAATGGCAAAGCGGCTGGATACTGCCATGAAAGAACTGGAAAGTGCCAATGAACAACTGCGGGAGGATATGGAGCATATCACC
Source organism: uncultured Eubacteriales bacterium (assembly GCA_900540045.1). GTDB lineage: Bacteria > Bacillota > Clostridia > Christensenellales > Aristaeellaceae > Limiplasma > Limiplasma merdipullorum. Next base: position 1,888 of record UQEF01000015.1, read on the forward strand.
GAGCTGTCTCGCCAGCGCCGGGATTTCTTTGCGGCTGCCTCCCATGAGTTGAAAACGCCCATTACCATCTTAAAAGGCCAGATTGAAAGCATGATCTTGGGCATTGGAAAATATAAGGATACAGGAAAAGTGCTGCCGGAAACCCTCAAAGAAGTAGAGAATATGGAGCGGCTGGTAAAGGAAATCCTCACGATTTCCAAAATCGAGATGGATGGTCTGGCCGGGAAAGCAGAGCCGGTGTCGCTGCCGGACATTATTACCAAAGTCACCGAAACGCTGCTCCCGTTGGCTCAGGAGCGACAGATTACCGTTCATTCTCAACTTGCCGAGGATGTCACGGTATCCGGCAACGCTTCTCTGCTGGAAAAGACCATTCATAATATCTTGAGCAATGCCATCCGTCACTCACCGGAGGAGGCGGAAGTTTTTATCCACCTTACGCCCTCTGTTCTGACTGTAACCAATACTGGCACTTCTATCCCGGAAGAAGATCTGCCTGTGCTGTTCACGCCTTTTTACCGGGTGGAAAAATCCCGGAACAAATCTACCGGCGGCAGCGGCCTGGGGCTGTATCTTGTCAAGACTATTTTGGAGTTACATGGATTCCAATATCGGGTGGAAAATACGGGATCAGGAGTGGTTTTTACAGTAGTGTTTTGATATAAATCGGGTAGCATGAAAGACAAATTTGTTTTCCGGTTTTTCCCTGTTGTCCTAAAAAACTAAATCAAAATTAAATCAAGTCTAAGCGAAAAATAAACCGTCCTTTTGTATGATGGAATCACATCAAACGAAAGGACGGTGTTTTTATGGGCGTTTGCAGGCGGGCTGCCCTTTACCTGGCCCGCAAAAAAGGAAAGGCTATTCTTCTTTTCCTGATCTTCTTTTTGGTATCTGCCCTTTTGCTGATCTGCTTTTCCGTTTTGAATGGTACAGGACAGGCAGCCAGAGATCTGCGTTCTAATATCGGTGCTGCCTTTTATATCCGGCCCTATGCACAGATGACCTTGGAGGATGGCGCTCTCAGTGAAGGGACAGCACCCGTGATCTCCCAGCAGAGCATTGACGAGGTGATCGACGCTGCCCAGGGGCAAGTGAAAGCCTACAATACGGAGCATTATGGCTATGCCAAGAGCGAACAGCTTCACTTCCTGCCGGGTGCCGGAGACAATGAGGCCAGCAACATGGGACAGGTAACTGCTGTGCGGGATTCTGGGCTGACGGATGTGTTCCTAAATGAAGAATATACCCTGCTTGCTGGCCGCCATATCCAGCCGGAGGATGAGAATAAAATCCTCATCAGCGCAGAACTGGCAGTGGAAAATAGCCTGGAAGTTGGCGATGTACTCACCCTCACCCACGCCGGTTTAGACCAGCAGGACGGAGAATATATCGACACCATTCCAGAAAAGACGGCTTTTGCCAAGGTGGAGATTGTGGGCATTTTCCAGTGTGACGGAGCTGCCGACAGTGCGGATTCCCCCACCGCCGGAAAAGCAGCAAATCATATTTTTTCCGACAGCCATCTGCTGATAAATTTGCAGGAACAGCAGGAGGGCATTTTTGAGGGCGAGATCGCCTTTTACATTGCTGACCCTCTTGAACTGGATACTCTGCTGGAGCATGTGGAGGCCATCGGCTCCATAGATTGGGACAACCACATTCTGCGGGAGAATGATTTTCAGTACGAGCAGATCGCCGGACAGCTTCAAAATCTTCAAAACCTGGCTGTGGCGCTGATTGCTATTGCCTCTGTTTTGAGCATTGTAATTCTAATGCTGATCCTGATGATGCGGATACGGGGACGTATCCATGAAGCGGGGATTTACCTCTCGGTGGGGAAATCCAAGGCGGCAATCATCGGGCAGTTTACCTTAGAGGCATGGGTGCTTCTGTTTACTGGCTTTCTGCTTGCCTTTCTGCTGTGGCTGCTCTGTTCTGATACGGTGAATGGGCTTTTGTTTGGCGCTCTGGCCCAGGGAACAGGTACAGCGGCATTGCAGACCGGCGGCAGCACATCTAATTACCTGCAGCCGGATCTGCTTCACTCCGGTATCCTGTTTGCCGGGGAATTGGGAGCTGTCCTGCTGACGGTACTGGCAGCCAGTGGCACGATCCTCCGGCTAAAGCCAAAAGAGATTTTAACAAGAATGAGTTAAGGAGGCATTTGACATGAACTTTTTTAGACGGGCGATCCGCTACTGCTGGCGACAGAAAATAAGAAGTATCATCCTGCTGCTGGCCTTTACGCTTCTGGCTTCGGCGGCATTGATTGCCTTATCCGTAGGCCATGCCACGGCAGAGGGAACCGATGAGGTGAAGCAAACGGTAGGTGCCTCGATCCATATAGAGATCGACTCCGGCAATACTGATCTCTATGGAAGCGGTTCAGAGAATGAATGGGGTACGGCTTACCAATATAACGGAGACTATATCACCCAGGGAGTGATTGACGCCATTGCCAAAGTGGATGGTGTGGTGAATTACAGTGCCGAAAGCGAAGGCGGCTATTGGGGCGCTGGTATCAATTTTGAATACTTCACCGGCTCGTTTAACATCGACTTTACCGGTGGTTATGGTCAATCGGTGCCTTACACGGTAACACTGAACTCTGAACTGAGCGCAAACTTTTTGAATGGCACTTATACGCTGGAAGAAGGCCGGCACATCCAGCCGGATGATTCCTATGCAGTGCTGATCTCCAAAGAACTGGCCGACAAGAATGGTCTTTCAGTGGGCGATGACATCACTATGTACGACTTGGACAGCGATTCTGAAAACACCTTTGAGATTGTGGGTATTTTCAGCGGCACCGAAGGCATGAGCAAAGACGCTATGATGGCTGACGGCATTCCGGCCAACCAGGGCTATATTGACATGAACAGCTACAATGAGATTTTTGACCGCGATGCTATGAAGCTTGGCTCCCTGGATGTCTATGTGGATTCTGCCGAAAATGTTCAGGATGTTTTGGAAACCATTCAAAACCTGCCGGAGATTAAGGACAAGACATTTACCTATTCCACAGATACGGAAAACTTCGATCTGATTTCAAACCCGCTTTCTTCTATCCAGACAATGGTGGATACAGCGGTCATTGTAATTGCTGTTACAGGCGCAGCGATCATTGTCCTTTTGCTGGTTCTTTGGACGCGAAGCCGAAAGAAAGAAGCTGGTATCTTAATGGCAGTAGGCAGAAGCAAGTTAGAAATCGTGCTGCAATTCCTAACGGAGAACATTCTGATTGCGATTCCCGCAGTAGCCGCCTCACTTGGCCTGACTGCTTTGCTGGCTGATAAAGTTGGCGCTTATCTTGTAAGCCAAACTGCCAGAGATATTACCGGACTAAGTGTAACGATCCATTCCGCAGATATTGCAGCGGTTTATGGCATTGGTGCGCTGATCCTGATTTTGGCGGTGCTTCTGGCAGCGGTCACAGTGATTCGATTGAAGCCGAGAGAAATTCTCTCCCAAATGGATTAAGGAGGTACATCCCATGAGCATTTTAGAATTTTCCAATTTGAAATACACCTATAACGGAAAGCAAAGTATCCTGCGGGGAGCCAGCGGAAAATTGGAGCAAGGAAAACTGTATGCTATTCTTGGCCCTTCCGGTTGTGGTAAAACCACATTGCTCTCTTTGCTGGGCGGCTTGGACAGTCCCGAAAATGGGCAAATCCTGTTTGCGGGAAAAGATATTGCAGAAACCGGTCTTGCGGATCACCGTCGCAATCATGTTTCCTTTATTTTTCAATCCTACAACTTGATTGATTATCTTACTCCGGTAGAAAATGTGGCTTTGACTTCCAAGTTGCCGCCGCTGCCCATTCTGGAGCGGCTGGGGCTGACGAAAGAAGAAGCCAAACGGAATGTGCTGAAACTCTCCGGCGGCCAGCAGCAACGAGTTGCTATCGCCCGCGCCCTGGCAAGTGAAGCCCCGGTGATCCTGGCAGACGAGCCTACCGGCAATCTGGACGAGGACACCGCCCAGGACATCACAGAAATTCTCAAAGAGAGCGCCCACAAGATGAACAAGTGTGTGGTGGTCGTTACCCACTCCAATGAGTTGGCAAAGCAGGCCGATGTGGTATTCCGGTTGAGAAAGGGTGAGCTGCAGGTGCTGGAGCGCGTTCAGGACGGAGCCGCCCAGCCCCAATCCCGCAGGAACAACGTTCCCCGCAGTGAAAGGAGGGCAAAATGATGGAGATGGACAGCAATCCAATCACGAAGCCCTCGAAAAAAGGAGCTATCCTTTCCACAGTTTTTTATGCTCTTGCGGTGGTGCTACTGATTACAGCTTTTGTCTCCCTGGCGGCCTGCCATCAAAATATCACCCGGCAGCTTGAGCAGGGCGTCCCTGTGCAGGGAAACGAACTGGCGATTGTGAATCTCTACCTTACAAGCTGTGTGCAGTATTTTGCCTTTGCCGTCGCCATGGTTTTTTGCGGCAAGGCTGTCCGCAGGGTGCTGGCGATCCATAGCGAAGCGCCGGTACAGGTCGCTCCCTATATGCTCAATCCCCCGGCAGAGGCTACCGGTCCCGATTATGCCGAGGAAGTTGAGCCGGAGGAGGACGATACGGATTTTGAGGCTTGGGGATTCCGGGAAAAGGAAGAATAAAAAAAGACACGCCGGCGGGCTTGCAGAGCAGCAAGCCCTCGGCCATGTCTTGAAAACAGGAGAATGGAGGTGGTTCCCATGCAGCAAACAGAGTGGGTTTATTGTCCCGTCTGCGGGAATAAAACCCGTGATCGAATCAGGGAGGATACAGTTTTAATCAATTATCCTCTCTACTGCCCAAAGTGCAAACGAGAGAGCTTGATTCAGGCGAAACAACTACATATCGTTGTCATCAAAGAGCCAGACGCATAGACGCAGAGCCGATGAACCAGTGAGAATTTCCCACGGACATCGGCTCTTTTTCACTCTTTGGGCTGGCTGTCCAAGGCCGCCCTAACTGTCGCCTTGATGATCTGCATAGAACGCTCATCGCAGTTATACAGCATACGGACAAGGTTTTCCATTTCGGAATCCTCAATTTGCTTTTCCGGGAAGAAAATCTGATCGGGTAAAATGGACAGCTCCCGAATCAACTTGTACAGGATGTCGTAGCTGGGCTTTTTGCCTTCGTTCTCGATACGATATATAAATCTCTCGGTTACTCCGACCTTGGCTGCCAGATCTTCGACCGTAATATCTGCTTTTATGCGGGCATTCTTGATGATCTCGCCAAGCGTTTCATGTTCATTCTGCACTTTCAGTTCACCTCTCCTTCTATTTTACGGATTTATGCCAGATTTATAATGGCATAGCAGTTCAAATTTTAGAGAACTGACAGTGCGGATAAAAGTGAACTGACCCAGATCGTATAGCTGGCCCTGCCAATAAAAAAAACGAGGTTTTGGCAGGGTGGTTTGTCATGCCCATCCCTCCAGACCACGTTTTGGCCTGGAGGGATATTTCATGCGTTGGTCATCCTTCGCACCGCTGCTTATTAGAAGCAGCGAGTATGATTCTATGTCGTAGGCCGCCTGCTTGACGGTGTACGGTCAAAAAAACTTCCCGTTTTTCAGCGGGATACTACGCCCTTCACACTGAACCATCATGCCATGATTTACACGAACTAAAAAGAAACGCGCTTGCCGTTTGGGGTAATACCCCATTCTGCAGGTGCGTTTTTCTGTATAGAGAAACCCCATTTTCACGTTGTAGGGGACCGCCGGCCAGTCTGAATTTCTCGCAATTCAGACTGATCGGAGGTAAAACAGCGTGGAAGCTGATAAAAAAAGAATATGGATTCGCGGCCAATTTGTCGAGGTCACGGATGAAGTGTACCGGGCCTATATGCAGGGCGACCGGAAAATGCGCTATTTTGAGAACGATTTGAAAACCGAGCGGTTCGTTCTCGGAAAGGAGGGCCAAGTGGTGCAGATCATCCCCAGCCGCGAAGATTCTTTGGACCGGCTGGTGGATGAAAATGCCCAGCAATTCTCCGATGAGCAGGAAAGCGTGGAGAGCGTGGTGCTCCACAAGCTGGAAGTGGACAGGCTACATACCGCGCTTTCCCTGCTTACCCCAGAAGAACGTGCGCTGATCCAGGCATTATTCTTTGATGAGCGCAAAGAGAGCGAGCTGGCGATGGAACTCGGCATTTCTCAGCCCGCCGTTTATAAGAGGAAAATGAAGGTCCTTAAAAAGTTGAAGCTCTTGTTAGAGGGCTAAATTAAACCCAATAAGGAACCTCTCGCTTTGATAATGCGGGAGGTTCCTTTTATATCGTTTATACTTATTTTTCATAATCCTATTTAGACGTTCATGGTTATTAACTTGTATTCTTCGAAGGAGCGAAGTATAATAAGCACTGGAGGTATGTACTATGGATTATATGACTTTAAGAGAAGCCGGCGAGAAATGGGGAATCTCTCCACGGCAGATCAATTATTATTGCTCTGAGGGACGCATTCCGGGAGCTGAAAAAATGGGAACGGTTTGGCTAATACCCAAAGACGCCCAAAAGCCAGTGGACGGCAGGACAAAGCAAGGGAGGGCTTTGAAACATGTATAGTGTTTTGATTATAGACGATGATAAGGAACTTTGTGCCTTGATGAAGAAATGCGTGGAACAGGAAAACTTGTCTGCGGTGGTGGCGCATGGCGGTTTAGAGGGCTTACGGCTGCTGGGAGAAAACAAAGACACCTGTTGCCTGATTATTCTGGATGTGATGATGCCGGGTATGGACGGCTTTCAGGTATTGCAGAAAATCCGGGAGAAAAATAATGTGCCGGTGCTGATGCTGACCGCCAAAAGCGACGAGGAAGATAAGGTTTCCGGCCTGCGGCTGGGGGCGGACGATTACCTGACAAAGCCTTTCGGCATTAACGAGCTGATGGCCCGCGTCAATTCCCTAATCCGGCGCTACACCACCCTAAATCCCGTGACCGGGAACGAGGCCGCCACCATGCTTCTGAAAGATATGGTGATTGATAAAGTCAATCGGACGGTGACTGTCCAAAATATCTCGGTAGAGCTAACCGGCAAGGAATTTGATTTGCTTCTGGTTTTGGCGTCCAATAAGGGACGGGTATTTACAAAAAAGCAACTTTATACGCAGGTATGGACGGAAGAATACGACTTTGACGATAACAACATCATGGCCTTTATCAGTAAACTACGGAAGAAGATTGAGCCAAATCCAGAACAGCCGTTTTATATCCAAACCGTCCGGGGTGTGGGGTATCGGTTCAATAAGGAGGCATGAGCATGGAGTTAAATCTTTATCTGCTGCTGGCCCTATTGATTGCTCTGCTGGTAATCGGCTACCTTTTGGCAAAACTTCACCGCGTCCGGGGCCAGCTTTCCCTTATCAAAGACGCTCTGGCAGATATAAAGAACGGGAACTTAAACCGCCGTGTACTGGCGCGGGAAAGCGATCTGACGAAACAAATCTGCTATGACATCAACGAGATTGCTATGAGCAGCCAATCCCGGATTATCCAGCAAAAGCAATCCGAGCAGGCTTATAAGCGGCTCATGACAAGCCTTTCCCATGATGTAAAAACGCCGCTTGCCTCTCTGGTGGGCTATTTGGAGGCCGTGGAAAGCAAGATCGTAACAGGGGCCGAGCAGGAAGAATATATTCGGGTAGCTATGGAAAAAGCCCACCACCTGAAAGACTTTGTGACCGCCCTGTTTGAATGGGTGAAGCTGGATGCCGGGGAGCAGATTTTTCATTTTGAAGTCTGCGACCTGAATGAGCTTTCCCGCGACATCATGGCCGACTGGGTGCCGCTGCTGGAAAGTCACGATCTCACCTATGAAATTGAGATACCCGAAACAGAATACATGACGAGGGTTGACCCTACCGCCTACACCCGTATTCTCAATAACCTGCTGCAAAATATCCTGACGCACAGCGGCGCAAGACAAGTGACCCTGACCGTGACTGAAACGGAGCAGCAGGCAAAAATCATAGTGGCTGATAACGGGAAAGGAATTTCCGCCGCTGATCTCCCCCATATCTTTGAGCGGATGTATCAATGCGACCACTCCCGATCTGCCAAAGGGAACGGGCTGGGCCTCTCCATTGCTAAGGAACTGGTAATCGTCCATAAAGGAACCATCACGGCAGCCAGTGTCCCCGGAGCTGGTACAACCTTTACCATCATACTTCCGAAAGCTCTGTGAAATCACAGAGTTTTTTTTGAAAAAAATTTTTCTCGGCAAGGTTATGGCAAGGTTAGTGTTTTATACTGGCCTTGTGGTTGGATATGCTGGTATTGCAATCACGGCATTACCACACAGAAAGCGAGGAAATAAGTATGAGCGATTACTTGATCGAAACAAAACAACTGACAAAAACTTATGGAGATCAGGCTGTTGTAAAAAATATTGATCTTCATGTGAAGCCGGGCCGGATTTACGGGATTTTAGGTCGAAATGGAGCCGGTAAAACCACCATTATGAAAATGATTTTGGGTCTTACTCCAATCACTTCCGGCGAAGTGGATGTGTTCGGCCAGAACATCAAAGGCCATGAAAAACGCATTTATCCCCGTATTGGGGCCATCATTGAAACTCCCGGCTTTTACCCGAACCTGACCGGCACAGAAAACCTTGAAATCTTTGCGAAGCTGCGCGGGACGCCCCGGCCCAACGCCGTCAAGAACGCACTGGAAGTCGTGGGGCTTCCTTACCGGGACAAAAAGCTGTTCAGCAAGTATTCTCTCGGTATGAAGCAGCGCCTCGGCATTGCCAACGCCATCCTGCATGACCCGGAGCTATTGATCCTCGATGAACCGACCAACGGGCTTGACCCCATCGGCATTGCCGAAGTACGGAACTTTATCAAGAATTTGAGCGTGGATCGCGGCAAAACCATCCTGATTTCCAGCCACATTCTTTCCGAAATCGCACTTCTGGCGGATGATATTGGCATCATCGACCACGGCGTACTGCTGGAAGAAAGCAGCATGGAGGATTTGGAAAAGAAAAATCGGAAATACATCCAGCTTCAGGTGTCGGATGTCCCCAAAGCCTCACTGATTTTGGAACGGCAGTTCCATGTGACGGATTATGCGGTGCAGGACGAACATAACCTGCGGCTCTATGATACCGCGCTGGATATGGCAGCAATCAACAAGGCCCTTGTAATACAGGACGTAGCTGTTATTAGCTCCCAGATTTGCAATGACACTTTGGAGGACTATTTTAAAGAAATCACAGGAGGTGTTGGAATTGCTTGAACTGCTCAAAATAGAATTTTCTAAAATGCAGCGTCGGCCGTTTATCCTGATTGCGACTTTGGCTGCGATAATTTTGCCTGCTCCTATTTCCCTTTTAGCCGCCAGGACTGGACAAGGATATGATTTCTTGTATAAATCTGTTATTAACTTGGGACAACTTGTGCTTCTGGTTCCTATTCTTTGTATCGTAGCGGCTATGCTTTTTTTTGAAGAACGTGATAACAATACTTTGAAGTCATTGAAGATCGTTCCTGTTTCCATGAGCCTGCTGGCCGCTTCAAAATTGATTGTGATGCTTGTTGTTTCTATCCTTTATTCAATTTTTGCGTTTGTTTCAACGGCTGTTTTTTCAATGATCGGACATATGGCGGTAGAACAGTTTGTAACTAAATTGCTACTTTGTATTGCCACAGGGATTATGGTGTGGGTTGCGTCACTTCCTTGCATTGCATTGATTATCGTGTTCAATCGAAACTATATTTTTTCTGTCTTGTGTTCCTTTTTATATGCACTTATGGGTTTTATTGTTACCAATGCGACAATTCAGACAGAAGCACCAAATATTTTTATGATATTGCCTGTAAATACAATCAATAGATGGTTGCTCCCATTCTTCCAAAATTTAGATACTGCCAAATATCCTTTTGATATAGGCCCAAGTTCAGTAAACGCAATTATCTGCGTGGTTTATCTTTTCGTGTATGCTTTGGTATTTGGCTGGATTATCTGTAATCGTTTTAAGAAATGGGATAATTAGTGGAGAAAGAAAATATGTACTTGATAAAAACAGAGTTTGTAAAATTGCGGCGATGTAATATTCTTTGGGTAGGAATTATTACGCTGTTATGTGCACCTTTGCTATCCATATTACAACAACAGTCCTTAAATGATCCAGTTGACAACTACGGATATGTGAATTTGGTAAATGGAACGATTTGGAATAACATGAGCTTTTTTCTCCCGGTTACGCTTATGCTCTTGGGTGGCTATATGATAAGTCGAGAATACACGGATGATACTTTGAAGGAAATATTTATAATCCCTCTTTCGTACTCTAAATTGATGGCAGGAAAAATAGGTGCGTTGCTTATATTATCAGTTTTCTATAGCTTTTATAGCTTTGTGTTGACTACTGGCTTGAGCATACTATTTTATCCGATTGGCTTAACTGGTATAGCTATAATAAAAGCTCTGTTACAAATCTGTGGAATGGGACTTTGTATTTGCATTTCTATAATGCCTTTTATCTGTTGGAGCGGCTCTGCCAAAAACCGTTTTTGGGTAGGAACTGTACTTGTATTTGTGTATGGCATTTTGGGTATTCCATTAGCAGGACATGGGTTTCAGGACTACTATCCTATAAGTGCAGGACTTTCAATTATTCAGTATTCCGGGGACACTGGAAGTGCAATATCAAATATCCATCCGGTAATTGCTGGTATTACGTTGCTGGCAACATTGGTCTTATCTATCGCTATTCTATTCATACAGAACAAGAAAAAACAAAGTTAAAATCATTTATTCCTGCCGGACGACGGCAAAAGAAAAAAAGCCGTCGTGCAGCAGTCCTTTTCCCATGCCTGATTACATTACGGCGGCTTTGACAAAATCAAGGCCGCCGTTCTTTCTGCCCTTATGAGAATGACGCCCTGACGCTGGCAGGATCGGCGGCCCCCGGAGGGAGCCGCCATGGAGGAAAAAGCGTTTCGACATAATGCGACAGAGCACAGGCTGTCAAAAAAGTCGCTTGCTGTTCATCGTGGCTTTACGCCCTTCGCACTGAACCATCATGCCATGATTTACACGAACTAAAAAGAAACGCGCTTGCCGTTTGGGGTAATACCCCATTCTGCAGGTGCGTTTTTCTGTATAGAGAAACCCCATTTTCACGTTGTAGGGGACCGCCGGCCAGTCTGAATTTCTCGCAATTCAGACTGATCGGAGGTAAAACAGCGTGGAAGCTGATAAAAAAAGAATATGGATTCGCGGCCAATTTGTCGAGGTCACGGATGAAGTGTACCGGGCCTATATGCAGGGCGACCGGAAAATGCGCTATTTTGAGAACGATTTGAAAACCGAGCGGTTCGTTCTCGGAAAGGAGGGCCAAGTGGTGCAGATCATCCCCAGCCGCGAAGATTCTTTGGACCGGCTGGTAGATGAAAATGCCCGGCAATTCTCCGATGAGCAGGAAAGTGTGGAGAGCGTGGTGCTTCACAAGCTGGAAGTGGACAGGCTACATACTGCGCTTTCCCTGCTTACCCCAGAAGAACGTGCGCTAATCCAGGCACTGTTCTTTGAGGAAAAGACAGAACGGCAATATGCAGACGAGCTTGGCGTGTACCGCAATGCTGTTCATGTTCGGAAAATCAAGGTCCTCAAAAAGCTCAAGTCTTTGTTGGACGGCTTCATAGAGCTGCCCTGATTATCTTAAAGGGCCTATAATACGGGCAAATCCCTGACCCGGGCACCCCTGCCGGGCCGGGGATTTTGCTTGTTGGGAAATTATCCTCGTCTCTCTGTTCCCGGCCAACAAGTTTACAATTCTTCTATTCTCAAATGCAACCAGCTATTGTATAATGAAGTCATCAATAGTTTGGGTATATGGGGCTGATGATATGAAGGGATTTGAGCGAAGCAATCAATTATTATCTCTTTGTGGATTGAATTGTGGGCTATGTCCTATGCTTTTAGGAAACCATTGTGGCGGATGTGGTAATGGTAATCAATCATGCAAGATTGCAAAATGCAGTCTTGAACATGGAAAGATTGAATATTGTTATGAATGCAACAATTATCCATGTGAAAAACACAAACACATTGATGAATACGATTCTTTTATCACACACCAGCGGCAAAAGTTAGATTTGCAAAGAGCGGAAAGCGTAGGTATTGAGCAATATAATCTTGAGCAGAAAGAAAAGATACAAATTCTCTCCCGACTACTTTCTAACTACAACGATGGACGCAGGAAGAATTTCTTTTGCGTGGCAGTCAATTTATTAGAACTTTCGGAGCTAAAAGAAGCTATGAACCAAATACAATCCAATGATAAATTGCCATTATTGCCAATAAAAGAACAATGCTCGTATGTGGCAGAAATATTACAAAGGATTGCCGACAGACGAAATATCAAGCTTAAACTTATGAAGAAAAAATAATCAATAGGTTGTCCGTCTGCTCTTTCATTGAGCCAACTTAATCCGAACTTTCAAAACTGAATACCAGCCGCCCACCGGCGGCACCACCGAGCAGGAAATCTTTGAAAGGTTTCCTGCTTTTTTATGCCGTTTTTCAGAAGGAGGACTGCTGATGGTATCAGAATACCAAGATAACTTGTGAAATGGCAATATATAGCTGGCTCTCTGGTGTATTCCGCAATGCTGTTCATGTTCGGAAAATGAAGGTCCTCAAAAAACTTAAAAAAATTTTGGAATAATCGTTGTGCAACCTCTCACCCTCAACGGCAAATAGGGTGAGAGGTTCTTTTTATGGCCTCACGGCACCTTGAAAACTGCATACCCATTCATCAAGCACATTCCCGCTGCTTTGGCGAAAGCCAAAGCCCAGGTAGCGGCTGCGCGGCGATCTGCCGGGAGAAAACAACGAGACACCACCGAAAAAAGAAATTGTAGGTCTTTGGTTTGTTCTTCCCAGCAAGGAGCGAGAAACAGCAGGCTGCCAGTACCGGGTGGCTCCCGGTACGGCCATGACCAGCAGCGGAGCGATACTCCCGTCCAGCCTAACGTCCGAGCGTTGAAGCGGCTCTATTTTGCCGTGATCCGTCGCAGGCAATGGGGGCGGTTGCGTGAGAACCACGCGAGGGGTGAGATTCCCCGTGGAGCTGGTGAGCTGCCAGCCGTTTGATGACTTCCCGCAGTGTTCCGGGGTGTCGAGGACAAATAGGAACGCTTTGAAATATGGGCCGTACAGCAGGATGGGCCAATGAAAACAAGAGGATTGTTTTATCTCTCCCCGGCCTTCATTCATTCTGCTGTCCGGTTCCTACATAGGCGGCACCAGCCGCCTGCATTTCAAAGGGAGGTCATAAACCATGAACAGAACATATCATCGTGGCGATATGTACTATGCCGATTTGGGCCGGGGGATCGGCTCCGAGCAGGAAGGCTATCGCCCTGTCCTTATTATTCAGAACGATACTGGAAACAAGCACAGCCCCACGGTTATTGTGGCGGCCATATCCAGCAAAGTGGACGCCAAGGCCAAGCTGCCCACCCATTACCTTCTCAAAGCAGAGAACGGCCTGGAACTGCCTTCTCTGGTGCTGATGGAGCAGCTCCGCACCATTGATAAAAGGCGGCTGGAAACGTACATCGGACATCTGGAGGAACAGCATATTCGCCGGCTCAACCGCGCCCTGGCTGTCAGTGTGGGATTAATCGAAGAAACACCGAAAAATTTAATTATGTGTCTTTGTCCGGCCTGTGCCAATAACTTCTACGGCACAGGCTCTTATTATTTGCGCAGGGTCCACCCTGGCCGGGTGGAAAAGGACATCTGCACCTACTGCGGCCAGCGGCCCGGTTTTGATTATGAAGTAGTAAAAAAGAAGGAAAGGAAGTGAAGATTGGATATGGAAAAGCTGATTACTCGTAAGGAGGCGGCAAAACTGTTGGGAATCAGCCTTGCCACCTTGGATGAAGCCAGAAACAGCGGTTTGATTTCCTATATTCAATATGTACCGAATGGGTGCGTATATTTCACTTCTGCCTACCTTCAGGAATATGTTGCTAAATGCACCTATCGGGCAAAACCTGTGGAAAAGAAAGCAACCTACCGAAATGTGCGAGGAAACAAATCGCACCTTTGAGCAAATCGTGCGGTTTTGGTAAAACAAAGATACAACACTGATTGCATTTGGAGGTAGAAAAATGGCAGCAAAAAGAAAACGAATTCCCAGGTACAGCAAAGTCCAGATAAATGGGCATGAGTATTACAAAACAGATATTGAGGACGCAGATGGCAAACGGGTGATTCTTTACGGAAAAACCCGCGAGGAAGTTTACGACAAGGAAATGGCGGCTCTTGAGCAAATCGACAACGCCACATTCCGGCGTAAATCCCCCACGGTCGCCGAGTATTGTGAAAAGTGGCTTCTGATGCAGTCCGTCCATATCCGTGCCACCACATTGATTGATTATACATCCAAGGTGCGGCGGCATATTATCAAGGAGCTGGGTGAGAAACGAATGGCCGATGTAACCCTGGATGACATCCAGGTTGCCCTTGTGCCAGTCTCTAAAAAGTCGGCTTCAGTATATAAGTCCGTGGTAATCCTCTACAAGTCTATTTTCCGGGCGGCCAAGGAGAGCCATGTGATTGATACAAACCCGACGATATACCTTGAGGCAAAAGGCGGAGGCGTTCCGCAGGAGGAGCGGCAGGCTTTGACGGATGAACAGGTAGAACGGCTTTTGGACGCCATTCGCGGGTTGCCGCCCTATGTATTTGTGATGATTGGTCTGTATGCCGGACTGCGGCGGGAAGAAATCCTTGCGCTGCAATGGGATTCAGTATATCTGGATACAGAAGCGCCGTATCTGACGGTCCGGCGTGCGTGGCACACGGAACATAACAGGCCGGTTATTCTCACAGAGCTAAAAACAAAGGCTGCGGAGCGGAATATTCCTCTCCCGGATCGTTTGGCAGAGTGCTTGAAAGAGGCAAAGAAAAAATCGACATCAGACTATGTAATTGCCAACCAGGATGGAGAGCCCTTGTCTTATACGCAGTTTAAGCGGCTTTGGCAGTATATCGTGACACGGACAGCAAAACCGAGGATAGCTCGCAAACTTGTGGACGGGAAATATGTGAAGTATATGCTTTACCCGGAGCTGGGTGAAAAAGCCCGAAACAATGGTCATGTGGTATATAGCCTGGATTTTGACGTTACGCCACACATGCTTCGTCATACCTACATCACAAATTTGATTCACGCTTCCGTAGACCCGAAAACAGTTCAATACTTGGCGGGCCATGAGAGCAGTAAGATCACGATGGACATTTATGCAAAGGTAAAGTACAACAAGCCGGAGCAACTGGCAGGGGTTTTAAGCGGGGCCTTTGCCGAATGGGATGGCGGTGAATACGAAGCGGCACAATCATAATCAGACAGAAAACGTACAAAGGGCGGGGAGTGTTCCCCGCCTTTTGCGTTTCCCAGAATTGCACCTTTGATAGAGCCATGGTTTTTCAGTATAAAGAAGGTATCGGCGCTGAAATACATATTAAAATAGAAAGGAACAGAAACCATGGCGAAAAAACAAGAAAATGTTCCCCGGTATGGCACTACCATGCGGAGGGGGATTCAATATTACAGGACTCGGATCACCGATGCCGATGGAAAGAGAGTGGACTTGTATGCTGAAACCTGCGAGGAACTCCAGCTAAAGGAGATGGAGGCCCGACGCCAGGTAGAGGAGGCGGTTTTCCGCAGAAAACATCCAACGGTGGCAGAGTATTGCGAGAAGTGGCTGCTCATGCAGTCGGCAAAGGTATCTTCCGGCACGTTGAGAGGATATACCCAGACCATGAACAACTATATTGTCAAACCTTTAGGCGATATGTATCTTGAGGATGTGACTGCAGACGATATTCGGCTTGCGATGATTCCATTGGCTTCAAAATCTGCTGGATTGTATAGTAAGGTAAATATGCTCCTGAAATGTGTCTTTTATTCGGCAGAGCGAAGCCAGTTACTTGAATATAATCCCTGTGAGGGACTCTCGGCCAAAGGGGGAAAACCGGGGAAAAAGATAAATACCTTGACGGATGAGCAAGTGAAGCTGCTTTTAGATACTGTCCGAGGACTTCCACCCTATACCTTTATAATGATCGCTTTATATTCCGGTCTGCGGCGCGAAGAAATTTTGGGACTGCAATGGGACTGCGTATTTCTGGATGTTCCTACGCCGTACATCTCTGTACGGAGAGCATGGCGCTCAGAAAATAACAGGCCGGTGATTTCCACAACGCTGAAAACGAAGGCGGCTCGGAGAGATATTCCGATCCCAAAGTGTTTGACAGACTGCCTGCGGGAAGTGAAAGAGAAAACCGAATCGGAATATGTGGTTGCTGACAGAAATGGAAATCCTCTTTCATCTTCGCAGTTTCAGCGGGTATGGAAATATGTAACCGTTCGCTCTACGAAACCCCATAACTATTATAAGTATGTAAATGGCCAGTGCGTGAAGTGTACGGTAACGCCTACCCCTGGCAGTCATCAGAAAAATAACCCGAAGTTAGTGTATGCCATTGACTTTGATGTAACCCCACATCAACTTCGTCACACCTATATTACTAACCTGCTGTATGCAGGCATTGACCCAAAAACTGTTCAATATCTTGCCGGGCATGAAAACAGTAAGACGACTATGGACATTTACGCGCAGGTGAAGTATAATAAACCGGAGGAACTTCTGAGTGTTGTAAATGCTGCATTTGCTCCATCTGTTGGTGTCTAAAATGCCCCCATTTTTATGATTAAATACTGGGGCAACATTTGAGGGCAGAGGCCAAAAAGCCCATAAAATCAAGGAAAACCGGCGCTAAACTGTACGCCAATACGGCCTCAAGGCAGCCCGTCGCGCTCCGCAGTTCAGCAAGCGCTAAATTTCCGCACATGCTGCCCTCCCCTCTTCGGGGAGGCTTTTTTTGTATAAAAATAGGACGGAGAGTTGCTCTCCGTCCCGCAGCATTTGGCATCATCAGCGCTGCACGCGCCCGCTGCCGCTGCCTTTCATCAGGTTTTCCACCTCGGACACGCTCACACGGTTGAAATCGCCCCCGATGGTGTGCTTGAGACAGCTGGCCGCCACGGCAAATTCCAGCGCGGTCTTTTCATCCTCATAGGTATTGAGACCGTAAATCAGGCCGCCGCCGAAGCTGTCGCCGCCGCCCACGCGGTCCACGATATCGGTGATGCGATACTTGCGACTGAGGAAGAAGTCCTTGCCGTTGTAGAGGCAGGCGCTCCAGTCGTTGTGGTTGGCGCTCTTGGATTCGCGCAGGGTGATGGCCACGCGCCGGATGTTGGGATAGGTGTCCATGGCAAGCCTGGCAATCGCCTTGTACTGCTCGATGTTCAGCTCGCCTTCCTCCACGGAATGTGCGCTTTCCGCCTTGAGCAGCAGGGACTTCTGAAAGTCCTCCTCATTGGCGATCACGGTATCAACATACTTGACCAGCTCGGTCATGACCTGGTCGGCCGTCTTGCCGTACTTCCAGAGATTCTTACGGTAGTTGAGGTCGCAGCTTACGTGCAGGCCCATGGCCTTGGCGCACTTGACGGCCTCCAGGCTCAGATCCGCCGCACCCTGGCTGATGGCGGGCGTAATACCGGTCAGATGGAACCACGTAGCGCCGTCAAAGGCCTTCTTCCAGTCAATATCCCCAGGTTTGGCTTCGCAGATGGCACTGCCTGCGCGGTCATAGATCACCTTGCTGGGGCGCTGCACCGCGCCGGTTTCCAGAAAGTAAATGCCCATGCGGCCGTCCCGCCAGATAATGTTGCTCACGTCCACGCCAAAGCTGCGCAGTTCCCGCACACAGGCATCGCCGATCTCGTTTTTGGGCAGCACGCTCACAAAGGCGGTGTCCATACCGTAGTTCGCCAAAGAAATACTCACGTTCGCCTCTCCGCCGCCAAAGGTGGCCTCCAGGCTGGGGGATTGGAACAGACGCTCGTAACCGGGGCTTTTCAGTCGGAGCATGATCTCGCCAAAGGTAACAACCTTCGCCATGGTCCATTCATCCTTTCATTTTTTCTATCGGGTTGATGGGGATCACTTTTGCAGCAGGTGCACGGCGAAGCCGGCAATGTCATCCTTGAGGTAGATGGCGCGCAGCTTGCCATCCTTCATGATGACGCTGTCATCGTCAAAGGCAAAGCCGCGGCGCTCCATATGCCAGCGGGCACGCTTGATGGAATTGCAGGCCACGGCGATATGTCCATGAGCCCCCCGGAACGGGATCTTCATCACTTCAAAGCCTTCTCCCACGAAATTGGCGTTTTTATGCTCGTCGATGGGCCATCCCAGCAGCTTGGACAGTGTCTGTGCATCCTTCATGGACTGCTCCGGCGTACCGCTGTTCACGCCCACATGGCGGATTTCCAGGCCCAGCATCTTGTTGACGGCGCTGCGGGTGATGTCTTCAATGCGCTTCCAGTCCTTTTGGGCCACGGCGTCGCCGGGGACCATCCAGCTGCCGCCACACGCGACGATCTTGGGGAAGGCCAAATACTCGTTCAGATTCTGTTCGTTGATGCCACCGGTCGGCAGGAAGGTGACGCCGCCATAGGGCGCGGCTATGGCCTTGATCAGCTTAAGGCCGCCCAGGGGTTCGGCGGGAAAAAACTTGACCGTTTTCAGACCCATGGACAGGGCTACTTCAATATCGCTGGGATTGGCGCAGCCGGGCACGATCGGCACATTTTTCTCCTGGCAATACCGCACGATTTCAGGATTCAGCCCGGGAGACACAATGTAGGTAGCGCCGGCATTCACGGCGCGGTCCACCTGATCCTTCGTAAGCACGGTGCCTGCGCCCAGAATCACGTCGGGCAGCTCGGCATGCACGCGGCGGATGGCTTCCTCGGCCGCGTCAGAGCGGAACGTGATCTCCGCGACGGGCAGTCCGCCGTCGGACAATGCCTTGCAAAGGGGTACCGCGTCGGCGGCGTCCTCTACCTTGATTACCGGCACGATGCCGGCCAGAGACAGCTTTTCGATCATTTCCATGGGGCGTTCCTCCTTTTGATCTTGCATGACATAGGGATGTGGTGCGGCAACCTTGCCGCCGTCTGACAGCTTTGATTGGGAAACAGACAGATCAGGCATTTTTCAAAACCTGCTCGATGCGCGGCTGAATGCCCAGCAGCAGGTCGGCACAGTGTGCGATTGCCTCCTCGCCCATGCGGAAGCTGGGAGCGGACACGCTCAAAGCATACGCCGCCCGGCCCTCTCGGTTGCGCAGAGGAATCGCTACGCAGCATACGTTTTCGTTGCTTTCCCCGCGTTCCACGGCATATCCCATGCTTCGCACCTCCGCCAGCTGCTCCAGCAGCCTGTCCAGGCTGGTGATGGAATGCGGAGTAAGCGCCGTCATAGGCACATCCGCATACAGCCTGCGCACCTCGCCGTCATCCATCGTGGAAAGAATGGCCTTGCCCAGCGCGGTGCAGTACAGCGGTGCGCGCGAGCCCACATAGCTGGTCATGCGGATGGACTGGGTGGAATCCAGCTTGTCGATGTAAAGGGTGTCCTGCTCGGCCCGCACGCCCAGATGCATGGTTTCGTTGATTTTGTGATGAATCTCCGCCATGCATCCTCGGATCAGCTCCATCACATCCACCTGATGCATGGCGCCTGCACCAATTTCAAACATCTTCAGTCCCAGGCGGTATTTGCCCGTGTCCTCCCGCTGCATGGCATAGCCCAGCCGGGTGAGCGTCTGGGCCAGATTGAAGGCCGTGGACCGAGGCAGACGCAACGCCTGCGCCAGTTCGCAAAGGGCCAGTCCCTCGGCATGCTTGCCCAGCAATTCCAGCATATCCAGCCCACGCTGCAACGTTCGATTGGGGATTTCAGCCATGATCCTTCCTCCGTTGTTCACATATGTGAACGATATTCCCAATTTTGATGACCTATTATAGCTCCTCCTCTGGGAGCCTGTCAAGGGTTCTTCACTGGCAAAAGCCGCGCTTTCCAAATCGGAAAACGCGGCCTGTACGGGTCGGATGTCTTTTGCGCCCGCTGTAGCCCGGCGCGTCTACAGCGTCACGCCCGTTTTGAAAATAGCCGTGTCGTGGTAACCGTTGCGTTCGCCGCATACCTTCCGCCCTCCGGCCACAGCCAGCACATAGTCCATCAAGTCCTTGGAGAGTTCCCCCAGCCCCTTGCCGTCCAAAAGC
This sequence comes from uncultured Eubacteriales bacterium, assembly GCA_900540045.1. Classification (GTDB taxonomy): domain Bacteria; phylum Bacillota; class Clostridia; order Christensenellales; family Aristaeellaceae; genus Limiplasma; species Limiplasma merdipullorum. The sequence goes on from UQEF01000015.1 coordinate 22,061, forward strand.
TCACCAGCGTTGAAATCAATCCATCCGTGCTTATGGGACGCCAAATGGCTGTTGCTGGCGATCTTTACCGTGGGCACCGGCGAGGGCCGCGTCCCGTCGAAAACAGCACGATCTGCGCGCCCGCGGCGGCCAGCGCCGTGGAGGCCACCAGATCGTTGCCGGGCGCGGAAAGGAGGTTGAGACCTGCGGTTTTGACTCTCTGTCCATAGGCCAGCACGTCCCTGACGGGCGCAAAACCGCTTTTCTGCGTACAGCCCAGGGCTTTGTCCTCCAGAGTGCTGATCCCCCCCGGCCTTGTTGCCAGGCGAGGGATTCTCATAGATGGTCTGATGGTGCTCCTCAAAGTAGCGCTTAAAGCCGTTGATCAAATCCACCGTTTTGCGGAACATCTCCTCGTTCTCGCAGCGGTCCATCAGAATCGTTTCGGCCCCGAACATCTCCGGCACCTCGGTCAGGATGGTACTGCCGCCCTGGGCGATGAGCAAATCGGAAAAGCCGCCGATGACCGGATTGGCCGTGATGCCGCTAAATCCGTCCGAGCCGCCGCATTTGAGGCCCACCACCAGCTTGCTGGACAAACAGGGCACGCGCGTCTCTCTGCGCATATGGGTGGCCAGCTCCTCCAGCAGCCGCATCGCCTCAGCCACCTCGTCCTCCACCTGCTGGCATACCAGAAAACGCACGCGGTCAGGATCGTATTCGTCCATATAGGGACGGATCTGGTCAACGCCGCTGTTTTCACAGCCCAGCCCCAACAGCAGCAAGCCGCCCGCGTTGGGATGTGTGGCCGGATCCGCCAGCAGCCGGCGGGTATTCTCCTGATCCTCCCCCATCTGGGAGCAGCCATACGGATGCGGGAAGGCGCATACGCCCTCCACTCCTCCCCCCACCAACGCCTGCGCACGACGCTCCAGGGCGCGGGCTACGTCGTTGACACAGCCCACGGTGGGCAAAATCCACATCTCGTTGCGCACGCCTGCATGCCCATCCCTGCGCGGATAGCCCGCAAAGGTGGCGGCAGGCCGGTCGGCAAGCGGCTTTCCGCGCGGATGGTACTGGTATTCCAGCTCGCCGGAGAGCAGCGTGCGCAGATTGTGCACATGCACGTGGCTTCCCTGAGGAATATCGGTTTTGGCCTCGCCGATGGGAAAACCGTATTTGATCACATGCTCCCCTTTGTGCATGGCGTTGAGGGCCCCACCTTGTGGCCGGCGGGAATGTCATCGAGCAGCGTGATGGTTTTCCCGTCAACCTCGATGTCATCGCCCGCCTTCAGGGGGGTGAGCGCTACGGCGACCGAATCGCCGGGGCTGATTTTGAGCACGTTACGCATGGTCAGCCTCCAAAGCGTTCCGTCATTACGGTGCGCATGCCGCGGGCAAGCACATCCTCCAGCGCGGCGGCCACAGCTGTCTCCAGTCCGGGCACCTGCGTCAGATCCTGTCCGAAGAAGTCGGTGCTGCTCAGGAACATGCGCGTCAATTCAGCGGCGGGTTTCTGATTATTTTCGGCAAAGAAGGCCAGAACTGCCGCGTCATCCCGCAGGGTGTAGGGCTGCCCGTCGCGCAGGCATTCCAGCGCGCCGTCCTTGAGATGGCCGCCATGGTAGAGGGCCATCAGCGCAGCCAGGGAGAACGTCAGGTGCTCAGGCAGCTTGTGCTCCCTTTCCACATAGCCAAGCAAGCTGGGCATGCACCGGGCGCGCCACTTGGAAACGCTGTTGAGGCAGATGGAAAGCAGCGCGTGCTTGATATAGGGATTCTTAAACCGGCCCGCGACCGCCTCGGCAAAGGCCATCAGGTCTTCTTTAGGCAGGCTGAGGGTGGGGATGACCTCATCATAAAGGGTTTTTTGCATGAAAATCAGGATCATGGGGTCGTTCATGGCGTCGAGCACGTAATCATATCCGCACAGGAACGCGGCGGGCACAAACGAGGTGTGCGCGCCATTGAGAATGCGCACCTTGCGCTGCTTGCAGGGCTTCTGGTTGTCGGTGAAGATCACCGGAAGGCCGCAGTCCGGCAGGGGCAGCTCGCCGGAGATGTCCTTTTCGGATTCGATCACCCACAGGGCAAAGGGCTCGCCCGTTACCAGCAGCCGGTCCTCATAGCCCAGCTTCTGCCAGATGGCTTCCGCTTCGTCGCGGGGATAGCCGGTAACGATACGGTCCACCAGCGTGGAGGTAAAGACGCACGCCTCGTCAAGCCAGGTTTCAAAGCGCTCGCCCAGCTTCCACAGCCGGGCCAGGGTCTTGACGCAGCGCTTGAGGGCGATACCGTTATCGTCGATGAGCTCCACCGGCAGGATGATCAGGCCCTTGTCGGCGGCATAGCCGAATGCCTCGGCGCGCTCATAGAGGAACTTGCACAGCTTACCCGGATAGGAGTTGGGCGGGCAGAGGTCGAATCGGTCGCTTTCGTCCAGCACAATGCCCGCTTCGGTGGTGCTGCTTACGATAAAGCGCAGGGTGTCCAGCCTGGCATAGGCCGCGTACTTCTCATATTCGCCGTAGGCGTCCACCGCATCGCTCACCGAGGTGATCGCGCGGCTCATCTCCACGGGCTTGCCGTCCACCAGTCCGCGCAGCAGCACGGTGTATCGGCAGTCCTGCTGGTGAAAGGCGTCCAGGTTACCAAAGGATATGGGCTTAACCAGCACGACGTTTCCGTTGAAGTCTGCTTTTTCATTGGCGATATCGATCATGTAATCCACAAAGGCACGAAGAAAGTTGCCTTCTCCGAATTGCAGCACACGAACGGGCCGTCCGGGGGCTTTGAGCATACCGGCGATCCATTGGGATCCCTCCTCGTTTGTTTCTGGTCATCCCCAGGTTCTGAATCATGTTAATAGTTACATAAATGCTCGGTTATCTTACCCCTTTTTGGACGTTGCGTCAATCCATCGCACAGAAATCTTTCATTTTTCATAATCTCATGAATGATTTTATTTATAAGAAACATCAGCTTGATAACCCTGTTCGATATGTGTATAATAGGAGCGGTTTCATTGAAGTAAGCATTTACATCACAGAGAGGGATACGCGTCATGAACATCTACGATATTTCCGAAAAATCCGGTGTTTCCATTGCCACGGTCTCCCGCGTACTAAACGACAGCCCGCATGTGAGTCGAAAGACCAAGGAACGGGTGCTTTCTGTGATCGAGGCCTGCGGCTATGTCCCAAACGCCTTTGCACGCGGTCTGGGGCTGAACACCATGAAAACGGTGGGCCTCCTTTGTCCAAACGCGGCAGACCCCTATCTGTCGCAGGCGCTGACCTGTCTTGAGCGCGCCTTCCGCAGTCACAGCTACGACTGTCTGTTCAGCTGTACCGGCGCCGACCTTGCCGAGCGCGTCCAGGGTACGGAGCGCATGAAAAACCGGCACGTAGACGGCATGGTGCTCATGGGCTCCACCTTTCTTGAGGATAATGATGCCAAAAACGACTACATCCGTGAGGTCGCCCGCTCCATGCCCGTGGTGATGCTCAATGCCGCCTTTCATTGCGACAATGTGTACTGCGTGATGTGCGACGACCAGCTCGCCACCATGGAGGCCACCCAATACCTGATCGACACGGGCCGTAAAAACATCCTGTATCTGTATCACAGTAAAAACTACAGCGGCCGCAAGAAGCTGGCCGGTTACCATGCGGGTCTGGCCAGCCGGGGCATTGCCGCCAGCGAGGCGCTGATTCAGTTTTTCAGCGAGGACAAAACCAGCCTCCCGCAGGTGCGCGATCATCTGCTGTCCTTGCGCAAGGAAGGGCTCGCGTTTGACGCGGTGCTCACCTCGGAGGATGTGCTGAGCATCGGCGCGGCGAAATATGCCCGCGCCGTGGGGCTGTCCATTCCCGGCGACCTGAGCATCGTCGGCTATAACAACTCCAATTACTGCCTGTGCTGCGACCCCGAAATGACCAGCGTGGACAATAAGCTCCATGCCATCTGCGACCACTGTGTGGAAACCATGCTGGCCGTTTTGAACGGACGGGACATGCCCCAGAAAACCGTCTTTACAGGCGAACTGATCCGCCGCGGCAGCACGCTGTAGCCTTCTTCGCTTTTCCTTGCGACTATGGCATGCCCAATATATTTAAAGGAGCGCTTCGCATGCAAGCATTCATGGACAAGGACTTCCTGCTCTCCACCTCTACGGCCCGAACGCTCTACCACGACGTAGCGGCCAAATGTCCCATCATCGACTACCACTGTCACATCAGTCCGCGGAAGATCTATGAGGACCTGCGCTACGAAACCATCACCCAGGTATGGCTGGGCGGCGATCACTACAAGTGGCGCCTGATGCGCTGCGCGGGCGTGCCGGAAAAATACATCACCGGCAAGGAAACCAGCGACTACGAAAAATTCGTCAAATGGGCCGAGGTCATCGGCAAGAGCATCGGTAATCCCCTCTATCACTGGAGCCATCTGGAACTCCGGCGTTTCTTCGGTTACAAGGGCACGCTGAGCGCCCGCACGGCCGACGAGGTGTGGAATCTGTGCAACCGGAAGCTGCAGAGCCCGGCTACAGCGTGCGCGGCCTGATTGCGATGAGCCACGTCGAAACCATCTGCACCACGGATGACCCCATCGATACCCTGGAATGGCACCAGAAGCTGGCCGCAGATGATACCTTCCACACCGCCGTCCTGCCCGCCTGGCGGCCAGACAAAGCCATGAATCTGGAGAAGTCGGATTATATCGACTACCTGGCCAGGCTCTCCGCCGTATCGGGCGTAACCATCGACAGTTTCAGCAGCTTGAAGGAAGCGCTGCGCAAACGGATGGATCACTTTGCCCAGAACCGCTGCTGTCTGAGCGATCATGCGCTCAATTACGTGATGTACGCCCCCGCATCCAAGGAAGAGGTAGAAGCGATCTTCCGCAAACGCCTCGCGGGGGATGCTGTGACCGGGCGCGAGCAGGCCATATTCAAGACCGCATTCATGTTCTTCGCGGCGCATGAGTACAGGCAGCGCAACTGGACCATGCAGCTGCACTACGGCTGCCGCCGGGACAACAACCGCACCATGTACGACCGCATGGGGCCGGATACCGGCTTTGACTGCATCGACAACTACGCTCCCTCCTCCCAGACCGCCGCGTTCCTCGGCGCGCTGGAGGCTGCGGGCGACCTGCCCCAAACCGTGCTCTACAGCCTCAATCCCAACGACAATCAGGCCATCGACAGCATTTGCGGCTGCTTCCAGAGCGAGGAGGCGGTATCCAAGATTCAGCACGGATCAGCCTGGTGGTTCAACGACCACCTGCAGGGCATGACCGAGCAGCTGGTCAGCCTGGCGAACCTGGGGTATCTGGCCGGATTCGTGGGCATGCTTACCGACAGCCGCAGCTTCCTGAGCTATCCCCGGCATGAATATTTCCGCCGCATTCTCTGCCGCCTGATCGGCGAATGGGTGGAGGAGGGTCTCTTCCCCAACGACAGGGAGATTCTCAGTGAAATCGTGCGCGGCGTAAGCTATGAAAACGCCAGGCGCTATTTTCACTTCGCCACCCGGTAACGCAAAAGAAAGCGTCCGCGCCCCCTCGTACCGGGGAAGAACGCGGGCGCTCTCTTTTTGGCTCAGGCTTCTGCGCTCATGGGCGTTGCCTGCGCGGCGGCGCTGTGCGCTGCCTCCGCGGGCTTATGAACCTGCGCGGCCTTTTTCTTGGCCACGGCCAGCATCAGCTTGAGGCGGTTGAGCTGATTGGCTTCGCTGGAGCCGGGATCGTAATCCACGGCCACGATGTTGGCGTCCGGATAATGGGCACGCAGCTTCTTAATCACGCCCTTGCCCACCACGTGGTTGGGCAGGCACGCAAAGGGCTGGATGCACACGATATTGCTTACGCCCGTAGTGAGCAGCTCTGCCATCTCCCCCGCGAGGAACCAGCCTTCGCCGTACTGGTTGCCCTGCGCAAGGAAGGGCTCGGCCAGCGCGGCAATCTGCTCAATGGGCATGGGCGCCTCAAAGCGTCTGCTCCGGCTCAGCGCATCGATCGCAGGTCCGCGCGCCACGCGAATAGCGCTCACCACCAGCCGCGCCACAGCGGATGAAGTCCACTTAAGTCCCAGATAGCGGTGCTTAAAGAAGCCCCCGTAGAAACTGTAGTTGAAGAAATCCATCAGGTCCGGCACCACCGCTTCCGCGCCCTCGCGCTCCAGCAGCTCCACCAGGTGGTTGTTGGCCACAGGCATGTACTTGACCAGGATTTCCCCCACCACGCCCACGCGCGGCTTGACCAGCGTTTCATCGATGGGCAGAGCGTCAAAGTCCTGCACCAGCTCACGGCAGACTTGCCGGTAGGAACGGGACGGATGCTTTTCAACGATCGAATCCACGCAGATGTCCCGCCATTTGGCGGCCAGCGCGTCGGCGGAGCCCTTTTCCTTTTCATAGGGCCTGACGCGGTAGAGGCAGCGCATGAGCAGGTCGCCGTAAACCAGCGCGCGGACCGCCGCCATCAGCATGGAGGGTGAAATCTTCAGTCCCTCATTTTTCTCCATGCCGTTGGCGTTGAAGGAGATCACCGGAATGTGGGAAAGTCCCGCCTTATCCAGCGCACGGCGGATGAAACCCACATAGTTGCTGGCACGGCAGCAGCCGCCAGTCTGCGTCATGGCCAGGGCCAGACGGTCTGTATCATACTTGCCGGACAGCACGGCCTCCATCATCTGGCCTACCGTAATGATGGAAGGATAGCACGCGTCATTATTGACAAAGCGCAATCCCGTTTCGATCGCGGAACGCCCATCGTTTTCGAGCATCACCACATGATAGCCATAGCGGCGCATCGCGGGCTGAAGGATATCAAAATGAATGGGGCTCATCTTGGGGGCCAGAATGGTATAGCCCTCGTCAAACATTTTTTTGGTAAACTCCGTGCGGTGATAGGCCGCCGGCATGATCTGCCTCTCCCGCTTGCGCCGCCGGCGCTGCTCCATGGCCGCCAGGAGGCTGCGGATGCGAATGCGCGCCGCGCCCAGGCTGTTGACCTCGTCGATCTTGATGAGGGTATACAGCTTGCCAGAGCCCTCCAGAATTTCGCTCACCTGATCCGCCGTGATGGCATCCAGCCCACAGCCAAAGGAGTTAAGCTGGATCAGCTCCAGGTCGTCGCGCGTGCGCACAAACTCCGCCGCCCGGTACAGGCGGGAATGGTACACCCACTGGTCGTTCACGCGCAGGGGATGCTCCGGAGGCAGGGTTTGGGGCAGGCTGTCTTCGCTAAGCACGGCCAGGTTGTAGGAGGCGATCAGCTCCGGGATGCCGTGGTTGATCTCCGGGTCCACATGATAGGGCCGCCCCGCCAGCACGATGCCGGGCCGCCCGTTATCCTGCATCCATTGCAGGGCGCGTTCCCCCTCTGCGCGCACATCCGCCTTGGCGCGCAGCTGCTCCGCCCAGGCCGCGTGAACGGCCTCGCGGGTTTTGCGGGGAGCGATGCCGAAGCTGTCCTCAAAGAAATGAGCCAGCCGGTCTGCCGCCACCTTTTCGCTGGTCAGCGCCAGGAAGGGCTTGAGGAACCGCACCCCGTCGATATCCTCCACGTTGTTGGCGATGTTTTCAGGGTTGGCGATCACCATGGGGCAGTTAAAATGATTCTGCGCGCCGGGGTCCTCCTGATGTTCATAAAAGACGCTGGGGTAGAAAATCGTCTTCACGCCCTGATTGATCAGCCACTGGATATGCCCGTGCGCCAGCTTGGCGGGGTAGCATTCGCTCTCCGAGGGAATGGACTCCATGCCCAGCTCGTAGATGGCGCGTGAGGTAAGCGGCGAGAGCACCACGCGGAAACCCAGCCGCCCCAGCAGCGTAGCCCAGAAGGGGTAGTTCTCATACATGTTGAGCACTCTGGGCACGCCGATTTCGCCCATGGGCGCATTCGCGGCTTCCAGCGGCGCATAGTCGAACATGCGATGCAGCTTGTAAGCGGGTACATTGGGACCATTCTGAGCGGTGCGCTGCCCGCCCAGTCCCTTTTCGCAGCGGTTTCCGGTGATGTGCCGCCTGCCGCCGTCAAAAAGGTTGATGGTCAGCATGCAGTGATTGGCGCAGCCCTGGCACCGCGCCGTGGTGGTCCGGTAGCTCAGCGCGAGAATCCTGGAAATGGGCAGCATGGAGGTGGGTTGTCCCGTATATCGCTCCCGCGCCAGCAACGCCGCCCCGAACGCGCCCATGATGCCCGCAATGTCCGGGCACACCGCCTCGGTCCCGGACAGCTGCTCGAAGGCCCTGAGCACGGCCTTGTTGTGGAAGGTGCCGCCCTGCACCACCACGTGCTCGCCCAGCGCCTTGGCACTGGAGAGCTTGATGACCTTGAACAGCGCGTTTTTCACCACCGAGCAGGCCAGTCCCGCGGAGATATCCTGTACGGACGCGCCCTGCTTCTGCGCCTGCTTGACATTGGAATTCATAAACACGGTACAGCGCGTGCCCAGATCGACGGGCTGGGGCGCAAACAGCGCCTCGGCGGCGAAGCCCTCCGCCGTATAGCCCATGGACATGGCGAAGTTTTCCAGAAACGACCCGCAGCCCGACGAGCAGGCCTCGTTGAGCAGAACGGTATCTACCGCGCCACCCCTGAGCTTGATACACTTCATATCCTGCCCGCCGATGTCCAGCACGCAGTCCACGCGGGGATCGAAGAAGGAGGCCGCCGTGCAGTGCGCGATGGTCTCTACCTCTCCTTCGTCCAGACAGAAGGCGGATTTGAGCAGCTCCTCGCCATAGCCCGTGGAGCAGGAGCGCGCAATTCTGGCCCCGGCGGGCATCAGCCGCTCAAGCTCGGCCATGGCGCGTTTGGCAGTTTCGATGGGGCTGCCCTGGTTGCCGGCGTAGAAGGAATAGAGCAGCTCGCCCTCCATGCCGATAAGCGCCAGTTTGGTGGTGGTTGATCCCGCGTCAATACCCAAGAAACATTCCCCGCGATAGGTGGATAAATCGCCCCTTCGCACGGAAGCGCGCTCATGCCGCTGGAGAAAATCGCGGTATTCCTCGTGATTGGCAAACAGCGGCGGCAGGCGCTTGAGTCCCTCGGTCAGCGCCACCCCCTGTGCAAGCCGGTCAATCAGCTGATCCAGCGGCACCTCCTTGCCCTCTGCGCGCATGGCAGCGCCCCTTGCGGCAAAAAGATGGCTGTCCGCCGGGGTGACGGCGGTTTCCTCCGTCAGGTGCAGGGTGCGGATAAAGGCGTTGCGCAGCTCCGGCAAGAAGTGGAGCGGGCCGCCCAGAAACGCCACGCGCCCGCGAATCGGCTTGCCGCAGGCCAGGCCTGAGATGGTCTGGTTCACCACGGCCTGAAAGATGCTGGCCGCCAGGTCCTCGCGAGCCGCGCCCTCGTTGATGAGCGGCTGGATATCCGACTTGGCGAACACGCCGCAGCGCGCCGCGATGGGATAAATCTCGTGATAGTTCGCCGCCAGGTCATTCAGCCCTGCCGCGTCCGTTTTGAGCAGCGCCGCCATCTGGTCGATAAACGACCCCGTGCCGCCCGCGCACACGCCGTTCATGCGTTCCTCCACGCCGCCGGTGAAATAGATGATCTTTGCATCCTCACCGCCCAGCTCAATGGCCACATCCGTGCCCGGCGCGGCAGCTTCCAGCGCTTCGGCCACTGCCACGACCTCCTGCTCGAAGGTCACGTGCAGCGCGTCCGCCAGCGACAGCGCGCCCGAACCTGTCATGCCCACCCGCAGGCAGCATGAACCCAGCTGGCCGCGCACATCGCGCAAAAGATCGGCCAGGGTTTCCTGCGTGCGTGCGCAGTGCCGGCGGTAGTCGCTGAAAAGCGTATGCCCGTCCGCATCCGTCACCACCAGTTTCACCGTCGTCGAACCGATGTCAATCCCCGCTTGATACACTTTCATGGACATGTTGCACTTCGCCTCCCGGGGTTCCCGCCGGCCGGCCCCGCTAAAACATAAGATATCCTCAAAAAACAATAAGACCGGCATCCCTACTGGATGTCGATCTTCTTGTATCGACCTTGCGGCGATAGCTGGCTGGGGTAGCAGGATTTGAACCTACGAATGCGGGAGTCAAAGTCCCGTGCCTTACCGCTTGGCGATACCCCAACAAGGGGAAAAGTGGGGTGAGTAGTGGGGTTCGAACCCACGACATCCAGAGCCACAATCTGGCGCTCTACCGCTGAACTATACCCACCATGTCTGGCGCGCCTGAAGGGATTCGAACCCCTGACCCACGGCTTAGAAGGCCGTTGCTCTATCCGGCTGAGCTACAGGCGCACAGCGCACAACGCGCTAGGGGCTGATCCTCAGGGTACCCGCTGACGAGATAAAATTGTACCATAGTTCAGCTTGCCTGTCAACCATCCGGCGCGAAAATTTGCTATTTTCCCCGACATGCCGAATTGTTTCAAAAGAGCGCCGTCCGGAGGCATTCGGGCGGCGCAAACCTTATTCCGACAACGGCTCACTTTGCAGCGGCCAAGAGCGCAGCACGCGCTCCAGCTCGAAGGCATAGTCACGCGGCGTCAGGCTCTCGGTCAGCACCAGCGGCACGGAAGCCAGCGTACGCCCGTCCAGCAGAAGGCGCGCCTCCCCCACCGCGTCCCCCATCTGCATGCCGGCGGGCAGAGAGTCCGGCATGTCATATTCCAGCGAAGGAATCTCGCCCTTGGGCACGGGGGCGGTCAGGTCCGCTCCCGCGCAGATGTAGACGGTGTCCTGCGTGCCGTCCGTAACCGGCAGCACGCGTACCGTCTCGCCCTCGGACAGCGCGGTAAAGCCCTCGTAGCGCTCAAAGCCCAGGTCCATCAGGCGTGCCGCCTCGTCAAACCAGTTTGCGCAGTTGAGCACCACGCCGATCACCTCCAGCCCGTCACGCCGGGCGCCGAACACCAGGCAGCGCCCGGCGGCGCGGGTATAGCCGGTCTTGATGCCGGTTGCGCCCTCGTAATCGGTCAGCAGGCGGTTCTTGTTGTTGAGGATGCGATCGTAGCTGCGCCCTTCCCAGGGAATGGACGCACGACGGGTGCTGACGATCTCGCGGAAGGTTTCGTGCTTCATCGCTTCACGGGCGATGAGCGCCAGGTCATAGGCAGTGGTGTGATGGCCCTCGGCAGGCAGGCCGTTGGGATTGACGAATACCGTGTTTTCACATCCCAGCTCGGCCGCCCGCTCGGTCATCATGGCGCAGAATGCCTCCACGCTGCCGCCGATATGTTCGGCGATGGCCACCGCTGCGTCGTTTCCGCTGGCGAGCAGCAGGCCATAGAGCAGATTGCGCAGGGTGATGTGCTCCCCCAGATTCAGATAGATGCTCGTGCCCGGCACGCCATAGGCATTGCGCCCCACGGTGACCACGTCGTCAAGGTTTCCTTTTTCCAGCGCCAGAAGAGCGGTCATCACCTTGGTGGTGGAAGCCATGGGCAACGGCTCGTTTTCATTGTGGCACAGAAGAATCATGCCAGTGTTGCGCTCGATGAGCACCGCGGCGCGGGCCCCGGTTTCCACCTCTTCCTCGGCCCGCGCGCCGCCGCCCAGCAGCGCGAGCACCGCGCAGCACAAAAACAGCGTCACAGCCCGCAGCTTTGCAGGCAGCTTGTCTTTCATGATTTGGCGCCTTCCTCCTCGCCGCTGAAGTCGAAGGTTTCGATCTCGGTTTTATAGACCTTGCGGGCTTTCTTTTTTTCGCCCTGCTCCCCGTTCTGACTCAGGTCCTCCAGCAGCTGGGGCAGAAGCTCCACCACGCGCTCCATGGCGCCGTTGGTCTGCGCGGGCAGCATTTTCACCGTGCCGTCGCCCACCACCAGAAAACCCACCGGCTGTACCGACACGCCTGCGCCTGTGCCGCCCGCAAAGGGAAATCCCTCGGCAGCCAGCGACCGGCTTCTGCTCTCATCGGCCGCATATTCGCCTCCGCCGGCGATGAAACCGAAGCTCACCTTGGAAATGGGTATGATCGTGGTTCCCTTCGTGCCCGTCACGGGCGCGCCTACAACGGTGTTGACATCCACCATGCTGCGGATGTTCTCCATTGTGGTCTGCATCATGTTGTCAATGGGATGCTGCTGCATACGTCTCCTCCTCCGTCCGGTTTCGCCGGGCACGCGCACCAAGAAGTGCCGCGCCCAGCTGGATTGCCGCCATGCCTAGGCTCCCCAGCCGCGCGCCGATTATGCCGCTTGTGAAAACTTCCGTACCCTCGGCCCGGAAATCCATCTCCACACGCCCATCCAGCGTCCGGGGCAGGGCCCCCGCGCAGGCCAGCGTCCGCAGCAGGGTTTGCAGCGCCGCGTAGCACAGCGCTGTGGCGGCTGCATCGTCAAATGAAAACCGCACATGGAGATAGGCACTCTCCAGATGCACCGCGTGCAGCGCGCGCCTGAGCCGCTTCAGGCCGATCGCCCGCAGCGCCGGCCAGATCCACGGCTCCGACAGGGTGCGCGCCACATCCTCCTCATGCACGGTGTGTTCCTCCTGAGGCTGCGGTTCCTTGATTTTGCGGAGAAAAGGCAGCCCTGCCGCCTGTACGCGCAGTCGGTAACGCACCTGTCTGCCCACGCGCACGCTTACATGCAGCGTGATCGGCGTGATGAGCAGCGCATAAATCGAAAATGCCAACAGATAGGGATTCATCAAATTAACACCGTCCCTGACGTATGGTTTTCCACCGTTGCGTCTTTTGATGCGAATCCGCGTAAAGTTTACGGTTTCTTCATTTTTTCGCTATACATTCACAACGGGGGCGGGGTATGCTTACAGATGTATTGAATTAACCGGCGCAGAACCGTCAGGAGGAACTTGATTCATGGGCAAGACCATTGGCATTGACCTAGGCACCACCAATTCCTGCGTGGCCTTTATGGAGAACGGCGAACCCGTCGTCATCCCCAACGCAGAGGGAGGACGCACCACGCCGTCCGTGGTCGCCTTTACCAAAGACGGAGAGCGCATCGTGGGCGCGGCCGCCAAGCGCCAGGCTGTGACCAACGCCAGCCGCACCATCTCCTCCATCAAGCGTGAAATGGGCACCGATAACCGCATCAAGATCGACAACAAGGCCTTTACCCCGCAGGAGATCAGCGCCATCATCCTGCAAAAGCTCAAAAAGGATGCCGAATCCTATCTGGGCGAAACGGTCAGCGACGCGGTAATCACCGTACCCGCCTATTTCAGCGACGGCCAGCGTCAGGCTACCAAGGACGCCGGCCGCATTGCGGGGCTTAACGTGCTTCGCATCATCAACGAGCCCACCGCCGCTGCGCTGGCCTATGGCATGGACAAGGGCGGCGCGCAGAAGATCATGGTCTTTGACCTGGGCGGCGGCACCTTTGACGTCTCCATTCTGGATATCAACAACGAGGTTATCGAGGTGCTGGCCACCGCGGGCAACAATCGCCTGGGCGGCGACGACTTTGACAACTGCGTGGCCAACTATCTGGTGGAGGAATTCAAGCGGCGCGAGCACATCGACCTCACCCGTGACCCCACCGCCATGAGCCGCATCCGCGAGGCGGCGGAAAAGGCCAAGATTGAGCTGAGCGCCGCGACCACCGCCTCCATCAACCTGCCCTTCCTGACCTCGGACAAGACGGGGCCCAAGCACCTGGAAATGTCTCTCACGCGCGCCAAGTTTGACGAGCTGACCGCCCATCTGGTAGAAGCCACCATGGAGCCCGTGCGTCAGGCCATGAGCGACGCTGGACTCAAGCCCGCAGACCTCAGCCGCGTGCTGCTGGTGGGCGGCTCCACGCGTATCCCGGCAGTACAGGCGGCCGTGAAGCGCTTTACCGGCAAGGAGCCCAGCAAGGACATCAACCCCGACGAATGTGTGGCCATGGGCGCGGCGCTGCAGGGCGGCGTTCTGCAGGGCGAGGTCAAGGGCCTGCTGCTTCTGGACGTGACGCCCCTCTCCCTGGGCATCGAAACCATGGGCGACGTATTCAGCCGCATCATTGACCGAAACACCACCCTGCCCGTGCAGCGCAGCCAGATCTTTACCACCGCAGCGAATTTCCAGACCAGCGTGGACATCCACGTATTGCAGGGCGAGCGCGAGATCGCCAGCTGCAACAAGACCCTGGGGCGCTTCCGCCTGAGCGGTATCCGCCGCGCGCTGCGCGGCATTCCGCAGATCGAGGTGACCTTCTCCATCGACGCCAACGGCATCGTCAATGTCTCCGCCAAGGACCTGGGCACCGGACGGCATCAGGAGATCACCCTCACGCAGAGCTCCAACATGTCCTCCGCCGAGATCGACCAGGCCATCCGCGACGCGGAGCGCTATGCGGCCGAGGATGCGCTGCGCCGCAAATCCGCCGAGCTGCGAAACCGCGGGGAGGAGCTGCTCTACCAGGCCAAGTCCGCCCAGAAGAAGCTGGGTCCGGAGGACCGCGAGCGCATCGAGACGCTGCGCAAGCGCGTGAAGGGGGCGCTGGACCAGAAGGACGACCGCGCTCTGGAGGACGCGATCGCGGATCTCACCCAGGCCCTGCAGGCCGTGGGCCGCTTCACGGATGATTCGGCGTCCTCCAGCGAGGACGGCGCGATGGACGCCTCCTTTACCTCCGGCGAGAGCGGCAGCTCACAGAACTGACCTTGCAGGGAGGGAAGGCAGCTTGTTCGGTTATGTGACCATCGCCGCCGGGGCGCTGACCCAGGAGCAGCGCGAGCGCTACCGTGCCTATTACTGCGGCCTGTGCCACGCGCTGAAGCACCGCTACGGTGCGCTCGGGCGCATGACGCTCAGCTACGATATCACCTTTTTGTATCTTTTGCTCAGCTCGCTCTACGAACCGGATGAGATCCGGGGCACGGCCCGCTGCCTGCCCCATCCCTTTCGGCCGCATGCCTACGTTCAAAGCGAGCTCTGCGACTACTGCTGCGATATGAACCTGGCGCTGGCCTATCATAAATGCCTGGATGACTGGCACGATGACCGAAGCCTTCCCGGCCGGGCCGAAGCCGCTCTTCTGGCGGAGGCCTATGGACGTGTAGCGGCCGCCTATCCCAAAACCTGCGGCGAGATTGAACGCTCTCTGGCCGCCATCAGCGTTCTGGAGCATGAGGGTGAACCCTCGCCCGATGCAGCGGCGAACCTCACCGCCTCCATGCTGGGCGCGATCTACCGGTATCGGGAGGACCTGTGGGCCGATACGCTCCAGCGCATCGGCGAGGGGCTGGGACGTTTCATCTATCTGATGGATGCCTATGATGATCTGGAGGCCGACCTCCGGCGCGGGCGCTACAACCCGCTGAAGGACATGGGCCTGCAGGACGACTACGAGGACCGGGTTCTTGAAAGCCTCACGCTGCTGATTGCGGAAAGCACCGACGCCTTTGAGACCTTGCCCCTGGTAAAGGATATGGACATTTTGCGAAATATCCTGTATGCTGGTTGCTGGACGCGCTATCGTCAAAAGCAGATGCGGCGCGGACGCAGGCAGGGCGTACCGGCGCCCCGCAAGGAAAGCACGGCGGACCACGGGTCCGCCCAAAGGCATAAGGAGGACGGGGCATGAGAGACCCCTACGAGGTACTGGGCGTGTCTCCGGGCGCGTCAGACGATGAAATCAAGGCCGCTTACCGCAAGCTGGCCAAAAAATACCATCCCGACCTGAACAACGGCTCCGCGGAGGCCGAGGCCCGCATGAAGGAGGTCAACGAGGCCTACACCCTGCTTATCAAGCACAAGGGACAGACCGGTGGCCCCAGCGGATACGGTTCCGCGGGAGGCTATGGTTCTTCAGGCGGGACCGGCTACGGCTCCTCCGGCAGCTATGGAGGATATGGTTCCTCCGGCGGCTACGGCTCTTACGGCGGTGGATATGGGTCATCAGGCGGTGGCGGTCAGGGCGGGTTTGACTTCGGCGGTTTTGGCTTCGATTTTGAGGACCTCTTCGGCGGCGGTCAGCGGCGCAACTACCAGTCTACCGCCTATACCGAAAACGACCCCGAACTGCGCTCCGCCGCGCAGGCGGTGCTGGCAGGCCGCTACAGCGAGGCGCTGGGCCTGCTGCGCGGGGCCACGAACCGAAAGGCGGCGTGGTACTATTGGAGCGCCCGAGCCAATATGGGGCTGGGCAACCGCATCGCAGCGCTCAACGACGCCCGCACCGCAGTCAATATGGCCCCGGATGAGCCCGCTTTCCGCGAACTGCTTGCGCAGCTCAATGCGGGCAGCCGCGCCTACGGGCAACGCGGGACGCAGGGGGGCTTTGGCTCCTATCTTTGCGCCAATCCCTGCCTGACGCTGTGTCTGGCCAACATGCTGTGCAACTGCTGCTGTCTGGGCGGGCGCGGCGGCTTCTATTATTGCTAAACTGACCAGGAAAGAGGTTTTCTCATGACCTTTTGGCAAAAGATTAAACAGACCCTTCGATCCTTCATGGATGGCCGCCATGGCGCCGACCAGCTCTCCATGGCGCTGCTGTGGGCAGGACTGATTGCCTATCTGCTGGGCACCATCTTTTCGGGCGTGCAGGGATTTTTCCTCTGGCCGCTTTTGGGCATTCTGCTCACGCTGGCGGGAATCGCCGCCTATGTGCTGTGCATCTTTCGCATGTTTTCGCGCAATAACGACAAGCGCAGCGCGGAAAACCGCCGCTACCTGGCCATGACGGAGCGCCGCCGCACTGCCCGCCGTCAGGCCAGGGCGCGCTTTCAGAACCGGAAAAAATACAAATACTTCCGCTGTCCGGGCTGCAGAGCGTGGCTGCGTCTGCCCCGAGGAACCGGTGTGGTCACTGTGACCTGTAGCCGCTGCCATACCAGCTTTACCCAGAAGTCATAAGTCAAAAGGAAGATGCGAAGAGCATCCTTCCTTTCAGCCTGTCAAAGAAGCCACATTGCATCGTAGCGAAGTGGCTTCTAGTAGTAGGTGAAGATAGAAAAGCAGAAAAGGTCGCCACTTGTGGAGGGCGAGTTTCTTGAGATTCATCGCAGCAAACTTGAGCTTGACCCATGCGGTGACCGCGGCCAGCCCTCGATAAGGAGTATAACGCATTGCGTGTTTCTCTTTTGCGTCCGCAAAGACGCGCTCAATCGTCTGCGAACGCAGGGCGTAGGTTGCCTTACCTACAGGAGAATGCCGTATGTCTTCTGCCCGCTCCAGATATTCCTGCCAGATATGACGGGTTACGGTTTTCGTGTACTGCCGGTTTTGCGTGCATTTCTCCAGTTCTGGGCAATCCCGGCAAATATAGCTTTTGCTCTTATATTCCCGATATCCTTCACGGTTGGTAGTGGCATAACTGAGAACCTTGTCTTGCGGGCACAGGATACAATCGTAATATTCATCATATACGTACGCATACCAGG
>UQEF01000016.1 GCA_900540045.1 uncultured Eubacteriales bacterium
CAAAGATCTTGTTGAACGATACCCCCACCGACACCGTGATGCCCAGCTCGCGCTTCACCCGGAGCCGAATCTCATGGGCGATCCGCTCCCCGTCCCGAATCGTCAGGCCGGGGTTACTCAGGTCGATCCACGCCTCGTCCAGCCCGAAGGATTCCACATGGTCGGAGTATTCCTCATAGAGCCTGCGCATACGCCTGCTGAAGCGGATGTAAAGCGCGTAATCCGGCGGCACGCAGATCAGATCCGGGCACTTCTGCCGCGCCTGCCAGATGGCCTCCCCGGTCTGTACGCCGAACTGCTTTGCAATCTGGTTTTTGGTCAGCACGATGCCGTGGCGTTCCTCCACGCTGCCGCACACCGCCACGGGACGGTGGCGAATGGACGGCGTGTACAGGCATTCGACGCTGGCATAGAACGCATTGGCGTCGCAATGGAGAATCACCCGCTCCATGACCATCCCTCCCGGTACAGGATATGATTCCATTGTAAGAACATACGTTCTCATGTCAAGCGCCAATCTCTGCCATGACCCGTACGATGGGCGGCGGCCTCCGTTTTTTAACTGGCGCGCAATGCACGGATATGGTAAAATGGGCCCGCATCATTTTTTATGGAGGAATGTGCTATGAAACAGCATGCCGGCATCCGCAGAGCGGTCTGCGCAGGTCTGGCTGTCATCTGGCTGCTGCTTGTTCCCCTCTGGACCGCGGGCGCCGAAACATCGGGCGCTCCCGACTACGCGCAGGCGGAGAACTGGGCATACTTTTCCGACGGTGAGGATCGGGCGGCGGATGTGTTTTTCATTTGTCCCACGGTATACGGCGGGGCGGATCAGGCGTTCAACATGCCGATGGAGGACCAGAAGGCCCGTGCCAGCTTTCTGGGCGCCACGAACATGGAAAAGAGCATCTACGACGAATCCTGCCGCTTCTACGCCCCCTATTACCGGCAGGCCGGGCTGAGCGTCTATGACCTGCCCGAGGCGGAGCGCGAGCCCTGGCTTGCCCTGGCCTATGAGGATGTCAGGGCGGCGTTCATGTATTATCTGGAAAACCGCAACGATGGCCGCCCGCTGGTGCTGGCAGGCTTTTCACAGGGAGCCGACATGTGCCTCCATCTGATGAAGGATTGTTTTAGCGACGAGGCCACAAGCAGCCTGCTGGTGGCCTGCTACGCCATCGGCTGGCGGATTACGGAGGAGGATTTGCGGCAGTATCCCCATTTGCGCATGGCGTCGGGCGAAGAGGACACAGGCGTGATCATCTCCTTCAACAGCGAGGCGGAAAGCGTGCAGGATTCCCTGCTGATTCCGGCGGGCACGCGATCGCTGGCCATCAACCCGCTCAACTGGCGAACCGATGCGACCCCTGCCTCCAGGCAGGAGAATCCGGGCGCGTGCTTTCCCGACTACAGCGGGGAGATCGTCACGGAGATTCCCCATCTGACCGGGGCCTATATCGACCCTGTGCGCGGCAGCCTGAAGGTGCCCGACGTATCGCCCGCGGACTATCCCCCGGGGCTGTCCCTGTTTTCCGAGGGCGTGTATCACCTGTATGATTATCAGTTCTTTTACCGAAGCCTGCAGGAAAACGTGGCCGTGCGGCTAAACGCCTACCTGCGGGCGCACGTGGCGCGGTGAGCGCGGCGGCGGACACGCCGCAAAGGGAGGACCGCATGATGTTTCAGGATGCTGTGGCGGTGGTCACAGGCGGCGCGAAGGGCATCGGCAAGGTCATCGCGCAGGAATTCAAAAAGGCCGGCGCGCACGTATGCGTGATCGACCTGCTGCCAAATGATTATTTCGTGGGCGACGTGGGCGACAAGGCGGCGCTGGAAGCCTTTGCGGCGAAAGTGATCGCGGATTACGGGCGGGTGAACGTGCTGGTCAACAACGCCCTGCCCCTCACGCGCGGGCTGGATACGTGCACCTATGAGGAATTCAATCAGGCGCTGCGCGTGGGCGTGACGGCTCCGTTCTACCTGACAAAGCTGTTTTCGCCCTGTTTTGCGCCCGGCGCGTCCATCATCAACATTTCCTCTTCGCGTGACCGCATGAGCCAGCCGCAGACGGAGAGCTATACCGCAGCCAAAGGCGGCATCGCGGCGCTGACGCACGCCCTGGCCGTGAGCCTGGCCGGACGGGTGCGGGTCAACTCCATCTCTCCCGGCTGGATTGACACGGCCTTCACCCGCTACGAGGGACCGGACGCATCCCAGCATCCCGCGGGGCGCGTGGGGCATCCGCTGGACATCGCCAACATGGTGCTGTATCTCGCATCCGACAAGGCGGGGTTCATCACGGGCGAAAACATCTGCATCGACGGCGGCATGACCCGCCACATGATCTATCACAACGATTTCGGCTGGACGCTGGAGGACAAGCAATGAAAACCGTTATCTGCTATTATTCCTGCCATCACGGAAACACCCGGAAGGTCGTGCAGGCCATGGCCGAGGAATGCGGCGCTACGCTGCTGGACCTTTCCGCCGGAACGGAAGCGCATCTGGAAGAATACGATCTCATCGGCTTTGCCTCCGGCATCTATGGTTTTTCGTTCCATCCAAAAGTGGTGCAGTTTGCCCGCGAGAGGCTGCCCCGTGGAAAGCGAATCTTCTGCATCTATACCTATGGCGTGGCAAAGGGCATGGGTGCAAAGGAAATCGCCCGCATCGCGAAAGAGAAGGGGTGCGGCATGATGGGCGAGTTTGGCTGCCGGGGTTATAACACGTTCGGTCCCTTCAAACTGTTTGGCGGCACCGGTAAGGGAAAGCCCGACGAAGACGATCTGCAGCGGGCCAGAGCGTTTATCCGCGGCATTGTGAACCGGGCCGGGCACTGCGGCCCATCCGGCCCGGCACCGCTCACCTAACGCATGCAAAAAAAGGTCCGCCACAGAATTGCGACGGACCCCAGGTTGTCAAAAAACCTTTTGGGAGTTTCGGAGGGCCACAGCCCTCCGAGCTGTATTCCGAATCCAGCGGCATGTGCGGTGGATTCGGAAGCCTTGCGCAGCAAGGTTTCCCTGCACGTTTCCCCGGCCGCGCCGCAGGCGCCGGAGGGAAGCGTCATCCCTGTGGGCTGTTGCGCAAAGCGCAAAGCGACCCGCAGGCGTGAGCAAATACAAGGGCTGCGCGCGGCCAGCGCGCAGAACGCCGATATTTGCGAGCAGGGAAAACGTGTTTTGGCGGAAAAGGCCGCGCTGGCGGACTTTTTCGACACGCTGAGGTCCGCCGCAGAACTGCGACGGACCCTTTTGGTATGCTTTTCAGGATACGCTGCTCTCATTGGGCGCGGGCTTGGGCGGCTTTTTTTCGGCCGCGGGACGGCGCAGCTTTTTGGGCTGTGTGCCGTCTGCCAGCACCAGTTTGGGCTTTTCCTTGCCCAGCGCGCATTTCTCGGTAATGATGCACTGCTTCACGTCCTCGCGGGAGGGCAGATCGAACATGGTGTCCATCAAAAGCCCTTCCACGATGGCCCTCAGGCCGCGGGCGCCGCTCTTGCGCTCGATGGCCTGTTTGGCGATGTGCGCAAGCGCAGCCGGCTCAAACTTGAGCTCCACGCCGTCCAGATTCATCAGATAGCTGTACTGGCGCACCAGCGCGTTTTTCGGCTCGGTGAGGATGCGGACCAGCTGCTCTTCATCCAGCTGATCCAGCGTGACCACGATGGGCAGGCGGCCCACAAATTCGGGAATCAGGCCGTACTTGATCAGGTCCTCCGGGCGAAGCTGCTTGAGCGTGGCGTTGATATTTTCTTCCTGCTTGCTCTTGAGCTCGCTGCCGAAGCCCAGCGCCTTTTTGCCGATGCGGTTTTCAATGATGGGCGCCAGCCCGTCGAACGCGCCGCCGCAGATGAAGAGGATGTTGGTGGTATCAATCTGGATGAACTCCTGATGCGGATGCTTGCGCCCGCCCTGGGGCGGCACGCTGGCAATGGTCCCTTCCAGAATCTTCAACAGCGTCTGCTGCACGCCCTCACCGCTCACGTCGCGGGTAATCGAGGGGTTCTCGCTCTTGCGGGCGATCTTGTCGATCTCGTCGATATAGATGATGCCGCGCTGCGCCAGCGGGATATCGTAATCCGCATTCTGAATCAGGCGCAGGAGGATGTTTTCCACATCCTCGCCCACATAGCCCGCCTCGGTGAGACTGGTGGCATCGGCGATGGCGAAGGGCACGCGCAGAAGCTTTGCCAGCGTCTGCGCCAGAAAGGTTTTGCCGCAGCCGGTGGGACCGACCATGAGAATATTGCTTTTCTGCAATTCCACATCGCCGGTGGCAGGCGCGGCGTCAATGCGCTTGTAGTGGTTGTAGACCGCCACGCTCAGGGCGCGCTTGGCATCCTCCTGACCGATGACGTACTGGTCCAGCACCTCCTTGATTTCGCGGGGGCGCGGGATTTCGGCGCTGCTGATGGAGACGCCCGCATTGAAATCATCGCTGATGATTTCCTGGCACAGCAGGATGCATTCGCTGCAAATCTGCACGTTGGGGCCGGCCACCATGCGGCGCACCTGCTCGCTGGTCTTGCCGCAGAAGCTGCAGCGCTTGAGCTTGGGGATGCGGGGGTTGAAATCGTCACCCGGCATGCTGTCACCTCATTGCTGAAATCGGGGAAATTACTTGGCGTTGCGCGGACGGTAGATTTCGTCGATGATGCCGTATTTCAGGCCTTCCTCGGCGCTCATGAAATAGTCGCGCTCCACGTCCTGCTTCACGCGCTCGATGGGCTGGCCGGTCATTTCGGACATGAGACGGGTCATCTTTTCCTTGGTTTTGACCAGCCATTCGGCGCGGATGGCCACATCGGTGGCCTGGCCGCTGGCCCCGCCCAGAGGCTGATGAATCATGATTTCACTGTTGGGCAGCGCCAGGCGCTTGCCCTTCTGACCGGCCATGAGCAAAAACGCGCCCATGCTGGCCGCCATGCCGATGCACACCGTGCGTACATCGCACTTGATGTAGTTCATGGTATCATAGATCGCCATGCCGGCGGTCACGCTGCCGCCGGGGCTGTTGATGTAGAGGGAAATATCCGAATCGGGGTTTTCCATTTCCAAAAACAGCAGCTGCGCCACCACGAGGTTGGCCACATCGTCGTCAATTTCGCCGCCCAGAAAAACGATACGGTCTTTCAGCAGGCGGGAGTAGATATCAAACGAGCGTTCGCCGCGGTTGGTCTGTTCGATTACCATGGGGATCAGGCTCATATCGTTCACTCCTTCGTGCGCTTTTGTTTTGAAAAGCGCGCGCATCGCAAGCTATACCTTCAAAGCATATGCATACGATGCGCGCATTATTCGTCAGGCTTCCGCGGGGGCGGCGGCCTCGTCGTCCCCGGCTTTGGCTTCGGGCTTGGCGTCGGCGTCCTCATCGGTCACCTTGGCGTTGTCCCAGAGAAGATCGAGGGCCTTGTTCATGCTGGCACGGTGCTTGAAGAAGTCCAGCTGCTCTTCGCTGAAGCTCTCGCGCAGCTGCTCCACCGTCTGGTTCATGGCGGTGGTGTAGCTCTCCAGCAGCTTGTTCACATCCTCATCGGTTGCCTCGATGTTTTCGGCCTTGATGATCTCGTCGATCACCAGCTCGGTCTTGACGTTGTTGAGGGCCTCGGAGCGGTACATATCGCGCATCTGCTGCTCGGTCTGGCCGATCAGCTTGAGGTACTGCTCCATGCTGAAACCCTGCTGCTGCATGCGCCAGCCCATCTGCTGCATCATGTCGTCCAGCTTTTCCTCCACCATGGGAGCGGGCACGTCGCACTCGGCGGCGCGAACCACGCTGTCCACCAGCGTCTGACGGGCGGCTTCCTCGGCCTGGGCGTCGGCGGCCTCCTGCATCTTCTTCTCCAGGTCGGCGCGGTACTCGGCCAGGGTGTCGAAGTCGCTCACCTCGGCGGCGAACTCGTCATCCACATCGGGCAGCTCCTCGCGGGTGATGGCGTGCAGCTTCACATGGAACACCGCGTCCTTGCCCTTGAGATCCTCGGCGTGATACTGCTCGGGGAAGGTGACGTGCAGGTCGCGCTCCTCGCCGATGGTCATGCCCACCATCTGCTCCTCGAAGCCGGGGATGAAGTTGCCGGAGCCAATGACCAGCGTCTGATGCTCGGCGGTGCCGCCGGCAAACGCCACGCCATCCACCGTGCCGGCATAGTCCAGCTCGGCCTTGTCGCCGTTTTCCAGAGGACGGTCGGTCACGTCCACGCTGCGGGCCACGCGCTTGCGCTCCTGCTCGATGCGCTCGTCCACCTCTTCGGCGGTCACCTTGTGCACGCGTCGGGCCACTTCCACGCCCTTGTACTGGCCCAGCTTGACGTCGGGGAACACAAACACCTCGCAGGAGAAGGCAAGGTCCTTGCCGGCCTCCATCTCCTGCACGTCCAGTTCGGGACGGCCCACGGGCTTGAGGTCGTTTTCCTTCACGGCGGCCATGTACGCCTCGGGGAAGAGGATTTCCAGCGCATCCTCATAGAAAACGCCGGCACCGTACATCCGCTCGATCAGCTTGCGCGGGGCCTTGCCCTTACGGAAGCCTGGCACGCTGATCTGACCGCGCATTTTCAGGTAGGCCTTCTCGACGGCCTCTTCAAAATCGGCGGCGGGCGCCTTGAACGATATCTTGACTTTGTTGCCGGACAGTTTTTCCACCGTATGTTCCATGCGTTTTCCTCCTGAGGCATGCACGAGATGCCATCGTGGCATAGCCATATTTGTCAAAGGGCACCATTGGACAGTATACCATTGTTTTGATACAGGCGCAAGTGGGAAGGGGTGTTTTCTTTGATGCTTTTGCCATGACAATTCTCAGGGAGCGTTCCGGAAAGGCAAAGCAGGAAAAAAACGTAAGAAAGGGGCCCCTATTCTTGAAATTGTCAGAATTTTTCTGCTATACTATTGTCAATCAACGAAAGGAAGTGCTTCTCCTTGAAACGAAAAATCAGCCTGTTCCTGGTTCTTGTTTGTGCGTTCTGGTCCTGCGCCGGCGCGCTTGCCGACGGATTTCTCTCGCCGGGCAGCAGTGAAGTGACGGCCGCGTTTGACGCAGCGGGCCTGAAGTACTCGCAGCTGGACATCTCCAATTCCGGTGACGTCTTTCGCATCAGCTATGCTCCGGCGACCTCCACGCAGCTGGACTCGATTGTCGTTACGATCCATGTCATGGAGAGCAGCGCGACCGTTCTGGGGCCCTCCATCGGCGACATCGACGCCTCGGACATGCTCTCGCTCTATCAGGCCCTCGAAAGCCTCAACGACTCCGTCTCCTTTATCCGCTTCATATACGATACGACAGACAACTACATCTATTCCAGCGTGGAGATTCCCTATCTCGAGAATGCGGATTTCGGTGAGATGGTAGAGCGCTATGCCTACATCACCGCCCTGGTGGTGGATCAGCATTACAGCGAGCTTGCCGCGCTGAAAAAGTAAGCGGCCTGTGAAGGAGGACATGACGCCATGAAGAAACTGTTTTGCATGCTGTGCTGCGCAATGCTGGCGCTGTCGGCGGTGAACTGCGCCCTGGCCGCGGAAGCCGGCGAGCTTGCCACCGCTACGTCCCTCAAGGCCTACCTGCCCACCGTCGGATGGGACGACTATACGGCAACCGATGCCGACGGCGACGGATTTGACGACGAAATCATGATTTCCTACGATGCCAATGGTCACACCGATTCAGATACGATCGACATCTATTGCCAGTGCCTTGACGGCGCGGCGCGGGTGGTCAGCCGCCTGTGCAGCGTGCCTGAGGATGCCGATCCCCTGAAGGTCTATGAGCAGATCAACGAATTCAATCTCAACCTTTCCAGAGGCCGCTGGCTGTATAACGAAGAGGACGGCTATGTGTACTATACGCAGGAGGTCTATATGGTGGACGAAGGCTCTTTTGGCGCGTACGTCTTCAGCTATATGTACGTTGCGGCTTCCTACGTTTATTCCTTCTATGACCGTTTCACCTCGGCCATTCAATGAAGGCCGTTCCTGAAAACGGCCGGCGCTGCCCCGTCTCATCCGTGAGGGCAGCGCCGTTGTTATATGCGAAAGCCGGTTTGGGACCGCCGTTCAGGCGGTCCGTTTTCTTGCCTCCCGCATCCGTCTGGCCGCCAGCCGCGCGGTCCGCGGAGGGGTTGGAAAAGCGAGACAAAAAACCGCCGGAAGGGAAACACACCTTTCCGGCGGCAGACGGATCACTTCTGCAAAATACGGCTGAGAAACTCCCTTGTACGGGCCTGGCGGGGGTTGACGAAGATCTCCTGCGGCGCGCCGTCCTCGGCAATCACGCCCGCATCCATGAAGATGACGCGGTGGCTGACGTCGCGGGCGAAGGCCATCTCGTGCGTGACCACCAGCATGGTCAGGCCCGACGCCGCCAGATCGCGCATCACGCCCAGCACCTCGCCCACCATTTCGGGGTCAAGCGCGCTGGTGGGCTCGTCAAAGAGCAGCACCTCCGGGTCCATGGCCAGGGCGCGGGCGATGGCCACGCGCTGCTGCTGCCCGCCGGAAAGCTGGGACGGGCGCGCGTCGCGGTAGGGGGCCATGCCCACCTTTTCCAGATACATCAGGGCCTTTTCCTCGGCCTCGCGGCGGGCGCGGCCCAGCACCTTGACCTGCCCCACCACGCAGTTTTTCAGCACGCTCATGTTGCCAAACAGATTGAAGCTCTGAAACACCATGCCCACCTTGGCGTGGTACTGGGCGCGGCTCCACTGGGTTTCGGCGTTTTTGCCCTGAAAGAGGATGGTGCCGGCGGTGGGCTGCTCCAGAAAGTTGATGCAGCGCAGGAGCGTGCTCTTGCCGCTGCCGCTGGCGCCGATGATGCTGACCACGTCTCCCTGCTGCACATCAAAGGAGATGTCGCGCAGCACCTCGTGCTCGCCGAAGCTCTTCTTGAGGTGGCTTACGCTGAGGATGGGCGAATCAGTCATTGGGCACGCCTCCTTCTTTGGGCACCACGATGGACGCCTTGGAATCGCTCTGGGAGCCGTAGATGATGTAATTGGTCTTGCCGTCCATCCTGCGCTCCAGCAGGCGAAGCAGGCGCGTCACCGTGAAAGTCAGCACCAGGTAGATGCAGGCGGTGATGAAGAACACCTCAAAGTAGCGCAGGTACGTGCCCGCGGCGGACTTGCTCATGAAGAACAATTCGTTGACGGAAATCACGTTGAGCACGCTGGAATCCTTGATATTGACCACAAACTCATTGCCGATGGAGGGCATGATGTTGCGCACGGCCTGCGGCAGCACCACGTGCACCATGCTCTGCCAGTGCGTCATGCCGATGGCGCAGGCGGCCTCCTTCTGACCCTTGTTCACGCTGATGATGCCGCCGCGCACGATTTCGGCCATGTACGCGCCGGTATTGACCGACACGATGAGCACCGCCGCCACCAGCACGGGCATGCGCAGGCCCATCTGCATGCTGCCGTAGTAGATGACCATGGCCTGCACGATCATGGGCGTCCCGCGAAATACCTCGATATACACGTTGAGCAGCGCGGAAAGCACCTTGAGGGGCACACGCTTGAACCACGGGTCACGCGGGGCGACGGGGATGGTGCGCAGAATGGCCACCAGCAGTCCGATGACGAAACCGATCACCGTGCCGGTGATGGCCACCAGCAGCGTAACGCCCACGCCGCTTAAAAACAGCGTGCCGTACTTGTCCAGAATAAAGCCGACCCAGCCGAAAAAAGTGGTTGGTAATGCTGACATGCGGGCAACTCCTTTGGTGTTGGAACATGGGGAATCCACACGGAAAGGGAACGCACCGGCTGCGGCACGTTCCCCCATGCGGTTTACTGATTGAGGGGCTGGCGCTCCTTGGCGCCGGCCATGAGCTCATCGCGGGCGGCATCGTCGATGCCCGCCAGAATCTCGTTGATGGGGCCCAGCAGGTCGCTGCCCTTGGCCAGGCCGACGGCGATGGAGGTATCGGCCTCGGAGGCCTCAAAGCCCTTGCCCTCGTCAAACTTGATATAGGTCAGGTCCGGGTTGGCGGCGGTATCGGCCTGCGCGCCGTCCTCCTCGGCCACGTAGCCGTCCACCGCGCCGCTCTGCACCGCCACGATCATGGCCGGGAAGGTCTCCATGGCCATGGCCTTGTTCACGCCGGGGATCTGGTCAATCACGGTGTAGTGGAAGGTGTTGAGCTGGCCGGTGATGGTCGCGCCGCTCAGCTCCTCCAGGCTGGTGGCAGAGGCGTAGGGGCTGTCCTTCTTGACAACCACCACCAGCTTGTTGGTGCGGTAGGGATCGCTGAAATCCAGCGTGGCCTTGCGCTCCTCGGTGGGGCTCATGCCGGCGATGATGGCGTCGAACGCACCGCTCATCACGCCCATGGGCAGGCCGTCCCATTCGGTTTTGACGATGACGAGCTCCTTGCCCAGTCCCTCGGCGATGAGCTTGGCAATCTGCACGTCGTAGCCGTCGGCGTATCCGCCGCCGCCCTCGATGGGCACGGTGAACTCGCTGGGTTCGGCCTGCGTCCAGTTATAGGGCGCATAGTTGCACTCCATGCCCACGCGGAAGGCGCCTTCCGCCATGGCAGAGGCGCAGGACAGCAGCATAAGGGCCGACAGAATGACCGCAAAAACCTTTTTCATGATGCTTGTTCCTCCTTGTTGGTAATGAAAAAAGCGGCGAATGGTATGCGCCATTGCCGCTTTGATCCACATGATATGGAAACGTGCGAATAGCGCTCCACGGCACAAGCCGTGACAGTCGGCGGGATGTTTTCCCGACGCCCAGCACACAGACCCTTCACCGGGTCCGGCACTTCGGCGGCCTCCCCTTTCGCGCGCGGTCACAGCCCGGTGAAGGGCTCCCGCGCGGTACTGATGTCGGCCGCGCCTCTATTCCTCCGGCGCGGAAAGCCGCGCCAAATTCTCCTTTATTGTACACCGCTTTCCCCCTCTGTCAAGGGGAGCGGCCATAAAATGCAGCCGAAATACATCATTTTTGGGCGGGCGGCAGCATGCTCAGCCCGATGCGCTGCTTTTTGAGGTCCACATCCACCACCCAGACGGTGATCACATCGCCGACCTTGACCACCTCGGAAGGGTGGCGGATGAAGCGGTTGCTCATGCGGCTGATATGCACCAGCCCGTCCTGATGCACCCCGATATCCACAAAGGCCCCGAAGTCGATTACGTTGCGCACGGTGCCCCTGAGCTCCATGCCGGGGGCGAGGTCCTTCATATCAAGCACGTCGGTGCGCAGGATGGGGCTGGGCAGGTCGTCGCGGGGGTCGCGGCCGGGCTTTTGCAGCTCGCGCACGATATCGCGCAGCGTCGGCTCGCCCACACCCAGCTCCTGCGCCAGCGCGGAAAGACCCCGCTCCTCCACGCGGGCGGACAGGCCGGCAAGGCCGCCGGAGCGGATGTCCTCCAGGCGGTAGCCCAGCGTCGCCAGCAGGGCCTTGGCCGCGTCGTAGCTTTCAGGGTGCACGGCGGTGGCGTCCAGCGCGTTTTTGCTGTCGCGCACGCGCAGGAAGCCGGCGCACTGTTCAAACGCCCTGGGCCCCAGCTTGGGCACCTTTTTGAGCTGGGCGCGGCTCTGGATGCCGTTTTCCTCGCGGTAGGCCACGATGTTTTTGGCCAGCGCCGGACCGATGCCCGCCACATGGGACAGCAGCGGCGCCGAGGCGGTGCTCACCTCCACGCCCACG
Source organism: uncultured Eubacteriales bacterium (assembly GCA_900540045.1). GTDB lineage: Bacteria > Bacillota > Clostridia > Christensenellales > Aristaeellaceae > Limiplasma > Limiplasma merdipullorum. Next base: position 11,668 of record UQEF01000016.1, read on the forward strand.
CTGTTGACGCAGCCCTCCACCACGCCGTCCAGCGCCTCCTCCAGCTGGCTTTCCTTCAAATCATGCTGGTACTGCCCCACGCCGATGGCCTTGGGGTCGATCTTGACCAGCTCGGCCAGGGGGTCCTGCATGCGGCGGGCGATGCTGACCGCGCTGCGAAGCGACACGTCGAACTGCGGGAACTCCTCCGCCGCCAGCTTGCTGGCAGAATACACGGACGCGCCCGCCTCGCTGACGATCATATAGGCCGCGCCCTTTGGCAGCTCGGGCAGAAGCGAGGCGATGAACTGCTCGGCCTCGCGCGAGGCGGTGCCGTTGCCGATGGCGATGGCCGTGACCCCGAAGCGCCGGCACAGGTCGATGATGTCCCTGCGGGCGCGCGCCTTGGCGGCCTCCTGCCCCGGCAGGGTGAAATGGCCCACGCCCGTGGCGAGCACCTTGCCGTTTTCATCCACCACGGCCAGCTTGCAGCCCGTGCGGAAGCCGGGGTCCACGCCCAGCGTGACGCGGCCCTTGACCGGAGGGGCCATGAGCAGCTGGTGCAGGTTTTTGCCGAACACCTGAATGGCGCTGGCGCTGGCGCGTTCGGTCAGATCGGCGCGGATCTCCCGCTCGATGCTGGGCTGAAGCAGGCGGTCCCACGCGTCCTGCGCGGCCAAAGCCACCTGTTCGGTGGTCACGCTGCCGGGGCGGACGAACGCCTTTTCCACCACGCCCACGCAATCGTCCCCGTTCAGGCGAAGCGATACCTTGAGAAAGCCCTCGCGCTCGCCCCGGTTCATGGCCAGCACGCGGTGGGCGGGCAGGTTGCGCGCCTCCTGGGAAAAATCGTAGTAGGTGGCGTAGACGCTGTCCTCCTCGCCGGTGTTTTTGCTTTCCAGCACGCCGGTACGCATGGCCAGCGCGCGCAGGGACTTGCGCACGTCGGCATCGTCGCTCATCTGCTCGGCCAGAATGTCGCGCGCGCCCTGGAGAGCGTCCTCCGCCGTCTCCACCCCCTTTTCGGGGTTCACATAGGGCCGGGCCAGCTCCTGCGCCGTGCCTTTTGTCTCATTCTGCATCAGCAGGGCCAGCGCCAGCGGCTCCAGCCCCTTTTCCCGCGCGACGGTGGCGCGGGTGCGGCGCTTGGGCCGGAAGGGACGGTAGAGGTCCTCCAGCTCGGTCAGGGTGGCGGCCTTTTGCAGCCTGTCGGAAAGCTCGTCGGTGAGATTCCCCTGCTCCTCCAGCGCGGCGGCGATCTCCCCGCGGCGCTTGTCCAGCCCGCGCAGGTACTGCAGGCGCTCGTAAATCTCGCGCAGCAGCTGGTCGTCCAGCGATCCGGTCTGCTCCTTGCGGTAGCGGGCGATAAAGGGAATGGTGTTGCCGTCGTCAATCAGGCGCAGCACGTTTTCGCACTGCTGGGTCTTGAGGTGAAACTCCTGACAAAGGGCTTGTACAATGTCCATCGGATGCATCCTTTCCGCATTCAATCCAGAAAAAGTACACTCGATTATAGCACGCCGGAGCGGTTTGTGCTATACAAACGTCCGCGTTTGCGGTATGATAGGTCTACTACGGCTGTTTACGGGGGGGGGAACGGTGATGACGGACCTGCTTTCCACGCGGCGCGAGGTGCTTTCCCTGCTGGATGATCACGGCATTCCCTACGAGCTTCACGAGCATGAGCGCGCCTTTACCATTGACGACTGCCTGCGCATGCCCTTTATCGGGCCGGATGTGACCATCTGCAAAAACATATTGCTGTGCAACCGCCAGAAAACGCGGTTTTATCTGATGCTGCTCAAGCCTCTCACGCCGTTTCGCACGGCGGTGGTGAGCAAGGCGCTGGGGGTGTCGCGCCTGAGCTTTGCCCCGGAGGAGGCGCTGGAGGGACGCCTGCACCTGACCAGCGGGAGCGTGAGCCCGCTGGGCCTGTGGTTTGACAAGGCGCACGAGATCACCCTGTGCTACGAGCCGGGCGTGCGCGATACGCCGCGCATCGCTTTCCACCCCTGCGACAACGCGGCCACCGTGATCTTCGCGCAGGAGGTGTTTTGGGAGCGGGTGCTGCCGCTTTTGGGGGTAACGCCGGTATCGGTTTCGATGGAGGAGACGCCCCGGCCCGGCGAATCCCCTATTGGTGCTTGACTTCGCCGCGTTTTTGCGGGATAATACCATCGGTAGTTGCTGAAATGGCGGAATGGCAGACGCCGGAGACTTAAAATCTCCTGTCCTATGGGCGTGCGGGTTCGAGTCCCGCTTTCAGCACCACCTCACCCGGTCTGTCTGGCCGGGTGTTTTTTTTGCAAGTCCGGCAACGGGACGATGCGATTGCCAAAAAGGGGGCCTGTTTTCCTGCGAAAACAGACCCCCAAGTTGAAAGGAACGTTTACTTCCCGGCCAGCTCAGCCGCGTTTTCAGCGGCGATGATGCCCCAGGTAGCGCACATGGAGTGGTTGATGCCGCCGAAGTTGATCTTGCCCAGGATGTTGCTGGGTCCAAGGATCTCACCGGCCAGAGACAGGCCCGTAATCACGGTGCCGTCCTCGCGCTGCAGGTAGCCGTCCTCGTTGGCGCGAACGCCGCCGGAGGTGCCGGACCATACATAGGGCACGGTGACCACCGCATAGTAGGGGCCCTCTTCAAAGGCCACCATGCTTTCGGCGGCGCGGCCAAAGGCGGTGTCCTCGCCGGCAGCCACGTCCTTGTTGTAGGCTTCCACCGTAGCGGTCAGGTTTTCGGCGCCGATCATCTCGGCCAGCTCTTCCAGGGTATCGGCCTTGTAGACGCAGTTGCCCGCGGCGGCCAGCTCCTCCAGCTTGTCCCAGCCGTTGTTTTCCAGCACGGCGGAATTCATCATCGGGTGCTTGATGAAAGCCTGCTCCTCATCGATCATGTTGCCGGAGATCACAGCATAAAGCTTGCTTTCCTCCTGGCCATACCACATGGCGCTGGTGGCGCTTTCCTCGGCGCCCACGCGGTCGCCCTGGGCGTTGACGTAGATCATGCCGGGGTAGCTGTTGTTGACCTGATAGTACATATCGAAGCCGTTGGTGGGGATGCCGCCGCCGTAGTAGTTGACGATTTCGTCCATGTTGTCAAAGACGCCGCCAACCGCCTGCGCCAGCAGGAAGCCGGAACCGTCGGACGTGCTGGGCGCGCAGGAGATCACGTTCTCAAAGCCCGCCATCTTCAGCAGGTCCTCGTTGTAGGAATAGCCGCCGGTGGCCAGCACCACGGAGGGAGCGCGGAACTCCAGGTCGCCCGCTTTCACGCCCACGCACTTGTCGCCTTCCACCAGAAGCTCGGTCACCTTGGTGTTGTACATGATCTGGGCCTTGCCGTCGGCAATGGCCTGCTCAAGACGCTCGTTGAGGGGATCGAGGTAGGCGTTGGCCGCGCCCATCGAATAGGAGCCCAGCGCACGGGTTACGCGCAGGGTCTGCATGGCGGTGTACGCGCCGCCCACCAGAGAGCGGTCGCCGAAATCCACGCCCAGGTCCTCATCCAGCCAGTCGATGGCCGCGCCGGCTTCCTCGGTGTGCCGCTTGGCCAGCGCTTCGTTGAATTCACCCTCGCCGCCGAGAGCCTCGATGTCGGCATAGAAGGCCTCGGGGGTGTCCTCAACGCCGTTTTCCTTCTGGATTTTGAAGCCCGCACCGCTCACGGTACCGCCCGCATAGTGGATGCAGCCGCCCGTGCGCACGCTCTGCTCAAGCACCAGCACATTCAGGCCCAGCTCCACGCCACGGGCTGTGGCCACCAGACCGGCCATGCCGGAGCCTACCACGATCATATCAGGTTCGATCGTCAGCTCGGTAACGGTTTCTTCGGTCACACCGTTGAGCGCGTTGTTGACGGCCTCGATGATGCCGTTGGAGGTCAGCGTCGCGCCGGCCACGGCGTCCACATCGGTGCTGCCGGCCTCCACGATGGCCGCAGGAATCTGCTCAATGGCAGGGTCCGAAACGCCGGGGGTCTCGTCGTGGCTGTCCACCGTGACGGAAGTGATCGCGCCGCCTTCCACCGTAACGGTAACGGCGATGTTGGAATGCATGCCCTTGCCGGTTCCGGTATAGGTGCCGTCGGTCAGCGCCGTTTCGGCCACGGCCGGGACCATGCCGATCATCAGCGCCAGCACGAGCAGCAGGCTCAAGAATACCTTGGATGTCCTCATGGGGAGAATCCTCCTTCTTTAGAAACTGAAATTTGCAGTAAATATATACCGCAGGCGATGTTTTCGCCACATCTATTTTAGTCTTTTTGCGCTTTCATTGTCAACAGAAATTGATTATTTTTAAACAAGCAAAGCTGCCGGAAACGATTTGAACCAGCAGCAGAAAAGTAAGGCGGCCTTCTGCCCGGCCTGCCAGGCTTGCCCGGAAAACGGATTGAAGGGTTTGGGGGCCTGTTTGGGCTCCTTTGTGCCTCTGCGCCCGCCTGAACCGGCACGTCCATTTGCAGCTTGACTTCACGCCACTTTTGCGGGATAATAGTATAGGTAGTCGCTGAAATGGTGGAATGGCAGATGCCGGAGGCTTAAAATTTCCCGTCCTATGGGCGTGCGGGTTCGAATCCCGCTTTCAGCACCACAATCCGTCTCAGCAGAGGCGGATTTTCTTAAATCACGGCACCATAACGCATGCTTTTACAAAACTGCAAAAATGATCTCCCTACATACGTAGCAGCCTGAAACGGCGCTGCAGCTTGCGTTTGGTTTTGGAATCGTGTTTTCTTCTTCGTACGCCCTGCACTTTCATCCCGGAGGTGTACTATGACTGTGCCTTCTTCGCGGATTTCGCCAGTGGAGAAGGGGCAAAGAAAGGAAACACCCGCACATGAAAAAATGCGCACTGCTTAATTTCATTCCCTTTTTATCGACCCTGCCAGGCGTAGCGGCCGGAAGCCTGGTCATGCATCTTCATCAACTTCCTGCCTCTGGATATCTGCAAAATATCGCGGCATGGCTGGTAAGCGGGACATGTTCTTGCATTTACTTGTCCATTTCGCATCGTGCAAAAAAGCGGAGCTGGAGCGGACATGCCGCCGTTATCATATGTGTGGCGGCACTTTGTTGCACCTTTTTTGATTCGGGAACCGGCGGGGTCCACCGGTGGATTCGCCTTGGACCGGTCGCTGTAAACGCCGCGTTTATTTTTATTCCTGTTGCACTGGCCGGAACGGATCTGCTTTTCCGCGCGGGTAAGCAGCGCGATGCATACGTTTTAAGCCTGCTCATCGGCACACTTCTATTTTTACAGCCGGATGCTTCTATGAGCGGTGCCTTTGCCCTGGCTATGTTGCCAACACTCTGGCATGAGCATGGGCACCAAGCGCTGCAATGGACGGTTCTTTGCGCTTTGTTTGTCCTTGCGCTCATCTCATGGGCGCGTCTCCAATCCCCCGAACCGGTTTTGTATGTAGAGGGGATTCTCAATCTGGCCAAATCCTTGGGATGGGTCTATTGGCTTGTGAGCATGCTGTCACTTTTGATTCTGTTCTGGCCATTTGCCGCAGGGATACGCAGCAGCTCCGCGCGCTTTTTCTTGACGGCAAGCACGCTATTCTATGCCGGGCTGCTAGCCTCCACCTGCACCGGCACGTTTCCCGTTCCCATCATCGGCAGCGGCGTATCTCCCATCATAGGCTATCTGATTTCTGCCACCTGTGCCATGCAACGGCTGAAAGCCTGCGAATGCTGACCTTTCTGCCCGACCGACGATGGCTTGTCCGGCAGGGTTGGCTTTTGTATTTCGCCGGCATTCACCTGCACCCACAGCATATGCCCCCCACGGCTTCGGCCAGCGCATCAGGACAATGGTCGCGCCGTCGTTTCCACAGCGCCTGCAATGATATGATCTCTGTGATGCCGGTTTGTTTTCCCGTATCCTTTCTACGATTCAGTATAATTGAGGTTCCCGAGCGATGAAACAGGACGAGGGTGTATCCATGTACCATACTGCGCCCGGCTGTTGTACTTCCAGTCAAAAAAGCGCCGTTCCCGCCGCCGGGGCGGTGACCGGGCGCTTCGCGCCTACGCCCAGCGGGCGGCTGCATCTGGGCAACCTGCTGTGCGCGATGCTGGCGTATCTGTCCGCGCGCCATGCGGGCGGGCGGTTTTTGCTGCGCATCGAGGATCTGGACGCGCCGCGCTGCCCGCGCAGCCTTGCCCGGCAGGCGGTGGAGGACCTGGCGTGGTTCGGCCTGCGGTGGGACGCGCCGCCGCTGTACCAGAGCGAGCGCACGGCCGTGTACCATTCCCATCTCGAACGGCTCCGGGCCAAGGGGCTGATCTACCCCTGCTTCTGCACGCGGGCGCAGCTGCAGCAGCAGGCCTCCGCCGCGCCCAATCTGGGCGATACGCAACGGGTATACGCCGGCACCTGCGCGCATCTGACGCGGGAGGAGATCGGGCGGCTCTCGCTGGCACGCTCCCCCGCCCTGCGCGTGCGCGTGCCGGATGAGGAAATACGCTTTGTGGACGGCCTGCAGGGGCCGCAATGCGAAAACCTCGCGCGGGACTGCGGCGATTTCATCGTGCGCCGGTCGGACGGGCTGTTCGGCTATCAGCTGGCGGTGGTGGTGGACGACGCGCTCACGGGCGTTGACGAGGTGGTGCGCGGGCGCGACATTCTTTCCGCCACGCCCCGGCAGATCTACCTACTGCGCGAGCTGGGCTATCCCGTGCCGCGTTACTATCACATTCCCCTGCTCACCGACGCGCAGGGGCGGCGGCTGGCCAAGCGGGACCGTGATCTGGACCTGAGCGCGCTGTCCCGGCGCTACACCCCGCAGCGGCTGCTGGGCATGCTCGCGCATGCGGCGGGCCTGCTGGAGGAGGACCGTGCGGCGGATCTGGAGGAGCTGACCGCGCTGTTTGACTGGTCCAACGTGCGGCGCGACGACCTGCGCCTGCCCTGCTGGCTGTAACGGCTCATACGCCCTGCGGCCCGCTCCCCCGCCGCTGCAGAATGCGGCGGATGGCCAGCAGGTAGACCGCGATGGAAACCGCCGGGCCCAGCACGTCCGACACGGGCTCGGCAAAGAACGCCGCCCGCGCGCCGAAGGCCGCCGGCAGCGCAAACAACGCCACGAAGTAGACCAGCTTTCGCCAGAAGGACAGGGGAAGCGAGTAGCGCACCTGTCCCAGCGCGGTAAAGCCGTCCACGATTTCATATTGGATGCCCAGCGGCAGCAGCGCCAGGCTGCACACGCGAATGGCCCACACCGCCTGGTCCGCCATGCCGGCGTCCGTGGTGAACAGGCGCGCGAACACGCCTCCGCACGTCCAGGCCACCAGCATCATCAGGCCCGTATAGACGGCGCACAGCACAAAGACGCGCTTTTGCGCCTCCCGCACGCGGTCCGGCCTGCGCGCGCCATAATTGAAGCTCAGGATGGTTTGCGTGCTGCTGCTGATGCCGCCCAGCGGCATGGTGACCACCAGCATGAAGCTCTGCGCGATGGTGGCGCAGGTGAGCAGCATGTCGCCCTGCGCCGCGCCGCCATAGCGCTTGAGCACGGCGTTCATGGCGATGATCATCACGTTGTCCACGGCGATGATGGCAAAGGGGGTAAAGCCGATGAGCAGTACCCTTCGCATCACGCGGACATCATAGCCCGAAAAGGTGATGCGCACATGTGGCTTTGAGCCGAACAGAAACGCCAGCACGAAGGCGCAGCTGCCGACCTGGGAGATCACCGTGGCCACGGCGGCGCCCGTCACGCCCATGTCCAGCACATAGATGAACACGGGGTCCAGCACAATGTTCATCACCGCGCCCAGCACCACCGACAGCATGGCCTGTCCGGCAAATCCCTGGCAGATGATGAACTGGCACATGCCCGTGGAGAGCAGCGCGAAGGGCGTTCCGCACAGATACGCGGAAAAATACGCCCCCGCAAAGGGAAAGGTGGCTTCGCTCGCGCCAAAGAGCATCAGCATGGGCTCGCGGATGGGCGCAAGCAGCGCCATCAGCGCCACCGACAGCACGCAGAGCATCAAAAAGCAGTTGGCCAGAATGCGGCGGGCCTGCTCCGTCTCCCCCTCGCCCATGCGCATGCTCATCAGCGGCGCGCCGCCCACGCCGATCAGCGAGGCGGCCGACCCGATCATCGTCACCACCGGGCCGCATACGCCCACGCCCGCGAGCGCCAGATCGCCCACCCCGGGAATATGGCCGATGTACATGCGGTCCACAATGCTGTACAGCACGCTCACAAACTGCGCCAGCATGCTGGGCAGCGCAATTCTCAAAACGAGCGGTCCGATCGGGTCTCTGCCAAGGTCGTTTTTTCGCCGCATAAAGCGCGTTCCTCTTTCCCTGTATGGATGGCGCATACCGCATGCGCGGGCGTGTTATCTTACCATATTTCCGACGCGCTGCGCAAGCGGGTCCTATCCCCTGCCGCGCACGCCTATCCCCTGCCGCGCACGCCCAGAATGTGCAGAAACCTGCGCGCGGGCTGGCGGTAGCTGGACAGGGGCCGCATCCACGAATCCAGCGTGTGGGCGGCTACGTAGCATTCGCCCTGCCGCACATCCACGATCAGGGCGGCGTGGGTATAGCCGCCTGCGTCCCCCAGCTGCACCACGTCGCCGGAGACCGCATCCTCCCGGCCGACCTCCTGCGCGTAGGGGCCCGGCCCTTTGTTGCCCGTCAGAAAGCGGTAGAGGTATTCCACCCCCGTCCAGGACGCGGTGCGGTCGTTGCCCGTCAGGTAGTACCAGCCATACACCGGCGTGCGGTTCATCACGCCCGCGCCCGCGTACAGGCATTGCGATACAAAGTTCGTGCAGTCCCCGCCCAGCCCGTGGAAGTCCAGATAGGCCGGATTGCGCAGCAGGGCCCAGCGCCTGGCGTAAGCCACGGCCGCCGCTTCGTCATAACCGTTTCTCATTGTGCCACCCCCTGCGCCATGATATGCGGGCGCGGGCGGGCGGTCACAGGGCGGAAGGGGCGGGGCGCTTTTGGGGGGCGGCTTGCGCGGCGGGGCGGGTGCTTTGGGGGGCGGCTTGCGCAGCGGAGCGGGGTGCTTTGGGGAGCGGTCACAGGGCGGAAGGGGGAACAAATTCCATTTTTCTTTTCCAAAAGCCCCGGCCGCCTCTTGCAATTTTCCTGTTTCTCTGATAAAATACTTAATTGGCACATCCTTGCGCTGCACAGACGTTGCAGCGCCATATGTCCAAGAGGAGGTGAATGGAATGAATAGGTACGAACTGACCTACATCATCGACACTGCGCTGGAGGAGAACGCCCGCAAGGAGCTGATCGAAAAGTTCTCCGCGCTGATCGCCCAGAATGGCGGCGAAGTCGAAAAGGTGGATGAGACCTGGGGCAAGCGTCGTCTGGCTTACGCCATCAACGACAAGCCCGAGGGCTACTATGTGCTGGTAACCTTCAAGGGCCCCTCTGAGCTGCCCCGCGAGATCGAGCGCAACATGGGCATCAGCGAGGACGTCCTGCGCTGCCTCATCATCAAGCTCGAAGAGAAGAAGCACAGCGTCAAGCCGCGTCCCGTGCGCCCCGTGGCGCCTGTGGCCGCGCCTGCCGAAGCTGCCGTGGAGGCCGCTCCCGCTGCCGCGCAGCCTGCCGAAACCCCCGCTGCTGAATAAGGATGGTGTGAGCAATGAACAAATTGACCATCATCGGCAACCTCACGCGCGACCCCGAGCTGCGCACCACCTCCACGGGTGTGAACGTGTGTTCCTTCACCGTGGCGGTGAATCGCCGCCAGCGTTCCCAGGGCGCGGAGGGCCAGCCCGAGGCGGATTTCTTCCGCGTGAGCGCCTGGCGACAGCTGGGCGAGATCTGCCAGAAATACCTGGCCAAGGGCCGCAAAGTCGCGGTGGTCGGTCCCGTAACGGTGAGAAGCTATACCGCCAACGACGGTTCCACCCGCTTCTCGCTGGAGGTTACGGCGGACGACGTTGAATTCCTGTCCTCCCGTTCCGAGGATGCCGCGGGCTACGCTCCCGCCGCTCCCGCTCAACCCGCAGCCGCCCCCGCGGCCGACAAGGGATTTGAGGAAGTGGACGACGAGGATCTTCCCTTCTGATGAAACGGCCGGAAGGCGCCGTTTCCCTGATGATGACTCCAAAGGAGGTTGAAACCATGTCTGAGGATCGTGGTGAAAGAAGGCCGCGTCCCCGTGGACGCAAGCCGCGCCGCAAGGTGTGCAGCTTCTGCGTGGACAAGATCGAATACATCGACTACAAAGATGTGAACCGGCTTCGCCGCTTCGTGAACGAGCGCGGCAAGATCATGCCCCGCCGCATGAGCGGCAACTGCGCCAAGCATCAGCGCCAGCTGTCCGAGGCCATCAAGCGCGCCCGTGCCATCGCCTTGATGCCCTATTCGGTGGAGTAATTGGCTGCCAAGCACGCGTCCGGACCGGACGCGTGCTTTTTTTGCAGTCCGCTGCCCATCATTTTTCTTTCTCAATTAAAAACCCCGTCAAGCGCATGCTTCACGGGGTTTTTTCTGGTGACCCATCGGAGGCTCGAACTCCGGACACCTTGATTAAAAGTCAAGTGCTCTGCCAACTGAGCTAATGGGTCGCGCCCTTTTGGGGCTCAAACGTGCAAGGTGTATGCTATCACAATTCCCACGAAGTGTCAAGCCCTTTTCTGGACTCGCAGGCCTCTTTTGAATCCGAAATGGGCAGGTGCGCCCCTTTCCCCCACACGCCGCCCCAAAGGGCGTGCGCCGCGGGCCCGGACGGCCTGTTTCGCAGGCTCAGGCGCCCCTTGCCGCCCTTTTCACGCACCGCTCCACCACCGCGTGATACGCAAGCCCCGCAAGGATGCTCCCAAGGCTCCACAGCAGCCACGAAACCGGCCCCTGCGCCAGCCCGAAGCGCTTGCCCAGCACCTCCACCCAGGCGTTGAACAGGAAAATTTCAAACGAGGCCCGGCCCAGCGCACGAAGCGGCGCGAGCGCCGCCGAAGCCCGCCCCGCCCTGGAAAACAGCCAACCCAGCCCCGCGCACAGCGCGGGCGCGATCAAAACGAAGGGGTGCCAGTACATGCCGTAAAAATCGAGGGTTTCGGGAAAGCGCGCAAAGCAGCCGTAGAGCGCCGCCAGCCCGCAGGCCCCGCCCGCCAGCGCCAGCGCATACGCGCCGCCCGTGCGCGCGCAGCGCCCGCCCGCGCCTTCCTCCCGCGCCGGAACGGCCGCCGCCATGCCCAGCACAAAGACCGGCAGGCGCGAAACCGCCATGTACGCCTCCGTGCCGATAAAGCACAGCCCGCCCGCAAAGCACGCCGCCGCCACCAGCACCGCGCACCGCCGGGGATGGGATGCGCGCGCCATCAGCCCGTACACCAGCGGGGCCAGCATCAGCGTCAGCGCCAGCGCGCTCACGTACCAGTTGATCATCGCGGGCGTGCCCGCAAAGAAGCCCAGCATCAGCAGGTTGCCCGCCGCCACGCGCACGCTTTGCACCGTGCCAAGGCCGTAGAGCGGCAGCATCACGCACAGCCACACCACGCAAAAGGGCAGGTAGGCGGGCAGCAGCCTTCGCGCCCGGCGCAGAAGGTAGCGCCCCGCATCCGCGTCCCGGCTCAGCGAGTGGTAAAGACCAAATCCGGACAGGAACAGAAACATGTCCACCCCGCCGTAGCCGATCTTCTGCACATCGTACAAAAGCCCGCCAAGGCCCAGCTGCGCGTGAAAAAACACCACCCACAGGATGGCCGCGCCCTTGATTTCGTCCCGGCAGGCGCCGATTGCTTCCTGCATGCGCCGCAAAGCACACCGCTCCCCTCCGCATCATCTGTGCCTATTAAACCATATACGGATGGAAAAAGCAAACACCGCGCCGGTTGCCATGCGGCGCCGCGTGCTGCCGTCATGGCCGATGCATCCCGGCATCACCGGCATATTGCCTTTATAATGCCGGTTCTTCCGACCGTTTCATCACCTTTTCAAAGCGGAAATAGGTATCCGTGCCAGCTACGGGTTCACCCAGCTGGTTTTCCGGGCGCGACATATCGGGATCAATATGATGCTCATTAAAAAATTCAACGATATGAAAGCCGCATTTGTTGACATAAAAGTGGATGTTGCGTTCCTCAAAATATGGCGTTATGGTTTCCCAGACAGCTGTATCCGGATACTTCGCTTCTATGGCCTTCCAGGCGGCAAACCCCAGACCGCGGCTGTGGTGCTCAGGCGAGATGAAAAACAGGTCCAGTGAATTGCGCTGCGTTTTTTCATGAATCTGCAGCACTGCACCGCCTGCATGCTTTCCATTCAAAACAATATGATAGGCCGCCGCCCCCTCGCTGTAAAAGGAAGACCGCACCTCTTCTTCGGACGGAATCGGGTCCGACTCGCCGAATTTTTCTTGCACTGCAATGGCAAATGCTTTCTGTAGCTCTTTTGTGAACTGCGGTAACTCCGCCGCCTCAACCCGCTCCAGTTTGATATCGAAGGTTTCCGTCATCGTCAGCTTCCCTTTCTTCAATTCCGTTTTATAAGCTTGTCAAATTCGCTTTTGATCTCTCGTGCCAAATCTTCGGTCTGTTCTACAAGCATCGTTTTGAGAAACGGCCCTATCGCCTTTTCTTCCGCTTCAAAAACCGGCGTGAGAATTTCCTGCGCATAACCCTTTCCATCGTCGGTCAGTATGATTTGTTTTTCTTTGTGCCCCGTGCCCACCAGTCGGATATATTCTTTCCCGACATATTCCTGAACGATCGTGTTCAGCGTCGTTCTGGGCACAGACCATTCTTCGCAGATCCTTTTTTGCGAATAGGCTCGCCCGTCTGCAATCGCATAAAACAAAACAAACGCATTCTCCTTTATCCCCAGGGTTCGCAATGCTTTGTAATATGCTTCATCAATTTGGTCAATCGCTATCATAAGCCGCCTGATTTTTTCTCTGTCTGTCTGCATGGTGCCCCCTCATTTTCAATCCTAATTCGGATTAACATCATTATAATCCGAATCAGGATTGATGTCAAGCGTGCCGCCGGCCCTGTCAAACCGTAAAAACGCCTGCTGACAAAGAAAAAGAAATCCGCTATAATGCTCCTAACAGCCTTGTCCATTCCAGCAGGCCGGCGCAGCCTGCATCCCCTTTTGAAGCATGCGCAGGCCAGCGCCTTTCCCAGCCCTTTTTTTCACCATAGCGTGCGGGATGGCTTTCGGCAACCCAGACTGCAACGGGATGACGGGGTATGCAAAATCAACGCAGCACAACGGAGGTTTTCTGATGTACATTGCCGATCTGCATATTCATTCCAAGTATTCCCGCGCCACCAGCCGCGACGGTGACGCGCCGCATCTGGACCTGTGGGCCCGGCACAAGGGCATCGGGCTGCTGGGCACGGGCGATTTTACGCACCCGGCGTGGCGGGCCGAGCTGACCGAAATGCTGGTAGAGGCGGAGGAAGGGCTTTACCGCCTCAGGGACGAATACCGCCTGCCCTGCGAAACCGCCGGCGATACGCCGCGCTTTGTGGTGTCTGGCGAGATCAGCACCATCTATAAACGCGGCGGAAAGACGCGCAAGGTGCATCATGTCATCCTCCTGCCGGGGCTGGAAGCCGCCGAAACCCTCTCCCACCGGCTGGAGGCCATCGGCAATCTCCATTCCGACGGGCGGCCCATTCTGGGGCTGGACAGCCGCGACCTGCTGGAAATCACGCTGGACTGCTGTCCGCAGGCCATTTTCATCCCTGCCCATATCTGGACGCCGCACTTTTCGCTCTTCGGGGCGTTTTCGGATTTTTCCACGCTGGAAGAATGCTATGGCGACCTGTCCGGCCATATCCACGCGCTGGAAACCGGCCTTTCCTCCGACCCGCCCATGAACCGCCGCCTGTCCATGCTGGACCGCTACCTTCTGGTCTCCAACTCCGACGCGCATTCCCCCGCCAAGCTGGGCCGCGAGGCCAACGTGCTGGAAGGCGCGCCTTCCTACCCCGCGCTGCGGCGCGCATTGGAAACCGGCGAGGGCCTGCACGGCACGGTCGAATTTTACCCGGAGGAGGGCAAGTACCATCTGGACGGGCACAGGCGCTGCCAGTGCTGTCTGGAGCCCGCCGAAACGGCGGCGCTGGGCGGGCGCTGCCCCGTCTGCGGACGGGCGCTCACCGTCGGCGTGCTCAGCCGCGTGGAGCAGCTGGCCGACCGCGCCGCGCCCGCTCCCCTGTCCAGGCCCTTTGAAAGCCTCATCCCCCTGCCCGAGGTGCTGGCGGATTGTCTGAGCGCGGGCCCCGCGTCCAAGCGGGTGCAGGAAACGTATATCTCGCTCATCAGGCGCCTTGGCCCGGAAATGCGCATCCTGCGCGAGCTGGACCCCGCCGACATCGAGCGGGAGGCGGGATTCGCCGTGGCCGAGGGCGTGCGCCGCATGCGCGCCGGGCAGGTGATCCGCAAGGCGGGCTATGACGGCGAATACGGCGTGATCTCCCTCTTTGCGCCGGGCGAGCTCGAAATGCTCTCCGGGCAGACCTCGCTGCTGGGACCGGCCGCGCCTGCTGCCCGCGCCAAACCCCGCGCACGGGCCGCCGTGCCCACCCCCGCGCCCGCGTCCGAAGCCGGTCCGGACCCCGCGCCCAACCCCGAGCAGGACGCCGCCATCCACACGCAGGCCGCCTGCACGGCGGTCATCGCCGGGCCGGGCACGGGCAAAACCCGCACGCTCGTTTCCCGCATCGCGTGGCTGATCGAGCACGAGGGCGTCTCCCCCACCCGGATCACCGCCGTCACCTTCACCCGTCAGGCCGCCGCCGAAATGCTGGAACGCCTGACGGACCGCCTCGGCAAAAAGGCCGTGCGCGGGCTCACGGTGGGCACGTTCCATGCCATCTGCCTCAGCCTCGTTCCGCCGCGGCCCTTTATCAGCCGCGCGCAGGCGCTGGAAACCGTCAAAACCCTGCTTGACGAACATGGCGAGCGCCTTTCCCCCGCCGAGGCGCTGCGGCTGCTGTCGCTGTACAAAAACGGGCTGCGTAAGCGCACGCCCGCCGTTTCCGCGCTGCCCGCGTGGCTTCCCGACGCCTATGACAGCCGCCTTGGCGAGCTGGGCCTTCGGGATCTGGACGGCCTGATGCTGGAGGCGCTGGAGGTGGACGTCTCCGGCAGGCGCGGCTTTACCTGCCTGCTGGTGGATGAGTTTCAGGATATCAACCCCGTGCAGCACGCGCTCATCGCCCATTGGAGCAAGGCGGGACAAAGCCTGTTTGTCATCGGCGACCCCGATCAGGCCATCTACGGCTTCCGCGGCGCGGACGCGGACTGCTTTGCGCGCCTGCTCAGCCAGAATCCCGACGCGCAGGTTATGCGCCTTACGCGGAACTACCGCTCCACGCCGCAGGTGCTGGCATTGGCCGCGCGCGTGATTTCCCAGAATCCCGGCGGGGAGCGCGCGCTGATTCCCACCCGCCCCGATGGTGCGAAGGTGCGCGCGGTTCAGGCCCCCGACCCGCTGTCGGAGGGCATCTGGATCGCCAAAGAAATTGCGCGCATGGCCGGCGGCGTGGACATGCTGGACGCGCAGCACATGGCCCGCGAAGCCGCCCGGCCGTTTTCCGATATCGCGGTGCTCTGCCGCACCCGCCGCCAGCTGGAGCAGATCGAAACCTGCCTCGCGCACGACAGCATCCCCTGCGTCATCTATGGCCGCGACGCCTTTTTGGAGGACGCAGCGGTGCGGGGCGCGCTGGGCTTTTTCGCCTCGCTGACGGACCCGCAGGACGCGCCCTCGCTCACCGCCTGTCTCACCGCGCTGTGGCGGGTCCCCACGCCCCTGTGCCAACGGGCGGCGGCGGCCCTTTCGCAAAGCGCCGGGGAGGCGGACCGCCCGGCCTTCCTCCGGCGGGAGCTTATGGACTTTTCGCCCCTTGCGCCCTGGCTGGACGCGGCGGAGGCGCTTTTCCCCCGCATGGCGCGCGAAAAGCCCCGCAGGCTGCTGGACGCGCTGTGCGCCCTTGCGGGGCTGAAAGGCCGGGCCATGGAGCATTTGCTCAGCACGGCGGTGTTTTTCTCCACCATGGACGGGCTGCTGGATACGCTGCGTTCGGGCGAGGAGGCGGATATCCGCCGCGCGTCGGGCGCGGGGTATCATTCCGGCGCGGTGCGGCTGATGACGCTGCACGGCGCCAAGGGGCTGGAATTTCCCGTGGTGTTTCTCGCCGGGGTCACCAAAGGAGCCCTGCCTCTGGAGCGCGAAACGCTCCCCGCCGACGCGGCGGAGGAACGCAGGCTCTATTTCGTCGGCATCACCCGCGCGCGGGAGGAGCTGATCGTCTCCTGCGGGGGCGAGCCCTCCGCCTTCTTTGCGGAAATTCCCGGCGAGCGGGAGGCCGTCCGCTCCCGCCCCCGCCCGGTGCGCATGGAGCAGCTCAGCCTGTTTTGATGTTTCCCGGCGGCCCTACAGCCGCCATACAGCCGGCATGCCGTGCGCGCCTGCCACAATCCACTCCCCCTCGCCCAGCACGCTTTTGAGGGCCTGCCGCTCGGCGGCGGCCTTCCGGGGGTCGGTGTCCACGGAGGTCATCAGGTAGGGCGCGAGGCGGTTGAAGGCCGCCTGCTCCGGGGTAAAGCCCTTGAGGTTCACAAACACGTCGCCCGTCAGCGCGATGCGCTCCCGCCGCTCCACCCAGATGGTTTCGCCCGCCACATGTCCGCCGAAGCCCTCCCACATTTCAAAGGACAGGCCGTGAAAATCAAACGTGCCGATGCGCTCCAGCGGACTAAGGCAGGGCTCCAGCGACCCGCCCGCCACATGCAGGCGCGCCGCCATGGGCGGCCGGTAGCCCGACAGCAGCTTGCTGATGCGCACATAGGGCGCGTGCACGGGGTTGCGCTCGCGCAGATTTGGCTCCCCCGCCCGCTCCCATTCAAAGTTTTGCAGGCATTTGCGGCTCATGTACACATCGTCGTACAGGTCCAGAAGGCCGCAGTGGTCCACGTCCGCGTGGGTGATGATGGCCGTGCGCTGGCGGCTGCCGAAATGCCGGGCCAGCGTGGAAAGCGCCGCCACGGTCTCCTGCCGCATGCAGGCAAAGCCCGCGTCCACAAACAGCACCTCGCCGTCCTTCTCGATCACGGTCACGTTGCAGCCCGCGGGCGGCTCGGCCACGCGCATGCGCGCGCCGCAGCGGCCCTGCCACTCCGTCAGGCGCACTTCATAGGCGTCGCCCCGGCAGGCGTCCAGCTGCGCCGCAAATTTCCCGATGTATTCAAACGTCTTGTAGGGGGCCTCGTCGCAGCCGTCCAGCATCTGCATCACCTGATTGGCGTTGACCATCAGCTCCCGGCGGTCCTGCTGGTCAAGCCCCGCCCTGCGCCCCACTTCACCGGCAAAGTTCAGGTAAAATGCCGTGTTGTCCAGGTTTTTTTCCGCATGGTCATAGTGGATCACCCGCACGGGGCACAGCGTGGAAGCCTCGCGCATAAAGCGGCTCACGGCAGCTTCATCCTCCACCAGCAGGCCCATCCTGAAATGCTGGCACGCCCCGCCGTTTTCCTGCGAACTGATGTAGGAAATATTGAAATGAAAGCGGTCGATCAGCTCCAGCACGGGCAGCACCTCGCCGGGCCGGTCCTCAAGCTCAAATTCCAGAAGGATCACCGTGGCCGGGCGCTGCCCGTCGGGCAGGTAGCCCATGGCCCCAAGCTCCCGCTCCACGCGGCAAAGCTGGTCCTTTGTGCCCTCCACCTCGATGAAGAGAATGTGCATATCCACGGCCTTGTTGTAGCTCACGCGCGTAATGTTCGCGCCCGCGCCCGCAATGCTGCGGCTTGCTTTCAAAAAAGCGCCCACGCGGTCGGGCATGGTGGTGGTGAAGGTTTGCCTCATGGTCAGCCGTCCCTTCCTTGCAAAAAATTGGACACACAGCATTCACGCAGCCAAGCATACCACAAGCCCCCGCCGCCTGCAAGCGGGCGCGGCCCGATGTTTTTTATACGAATCAAAAATTTATGATTCAACTCCGAAAAAACGTGGTACAATAGATTCAGCACAATATGTGGTGCTCATTTGCCAGCTTTTGAAAGGATGGTATACCATGGCTTGTTCTGTTACCGTGACCAATGGCACGCTTGAGCAAAAGGAAATCGACGCCTACATCGCCCGCGCCACCAAAAAATACGGTGTGGAGCCGCGTCATATCGACATCAACGTCTGCGGCGACGAAGTGGAACTGAATTACGACCTGGGCGAGCGCCCCTTCCACCGCATCCGCCGCATCACGGGCTATCTGGTGGGCACGCTGGACCGCTTCAACAACGCCAAGCGCGCCGAAGAGCATGACCGTGTAAAGCACAGCCTTTCCTGACGGTATTTTGGGGGCTTGTCAAAGCGTGTAAATGCGCGTATAATACACGCCATGGCAGGGACCATGATCATGGCCGCCGCGCCGCCTCAAGAGAGCAGCCGTTCGGTGCAAGGCTGCGGCGGCAGCAGTCTGTTCCGTCATGCGAGCCATGTGGCGAGGAGCCGCGCGGGCGCGCCCGATACAGCGCATCAAAGTGAAGGCGAAAGCCTTAAGCCGGGTGGCACCGCGGAGAAACGCATCCCCTCCGTCCCTGCGTCTGCATTGCGCAGCCGTCAGGGGCGTTTTTCTTACCGGAAGGAATTCATACAAGGAGGCAACCCATCCATGCTGGACATCAAACGGATTCGGCAAAATCCCCAGGAGCTGCGCGACGCGCTCAAGGCGCGCAACAAGGATATTTCCATCGACGAGTTTCTCGCCCAGGACGAGAAGCGCCGCATCCTGATGGCGCAGGTGGAGGAAAAGAAGGCCCTGCGCAATGCCGAGAGCAAAAAGATCGGCGAGATCAAAAAGAGGGGCGGTTCCGCGGAGGAAGTGGCCGGCATCATGGAGGAAATGCGCAAGGTAGGCGACGAGATCGCCGCCTTCGATGCGGACATCGCCGAGCTGGAAGCCGCGATGGACGCTTTCCTGATGACCCTGCCCAACTTTCCCCACGAGAGCGTGCCGCTGGGCAAGGACGATCACGACAACGTCGAAAAGCGCCGCTGGGGCACGCCGCGTGAGTTCGGCTGGACGCCGAAGGCGCATTGGGACATCGGCACCGATCTTGGCATTCTGGATTTTGACACCGCCGCCAAGGTGTCCGGTGCGCGCTTTACCTTCTACCGTGGGCTGGGCTCTCGGCTGGAGCGCTCCATCATCAACTTTTACCTCAACACCCACGTGGAAAACGGCTATGACGAGGTCTATCCCCCCTACATGGTAACCCGCGCCACCATGACCGGCACCGGCCAGCTGCCCAAGTTTGAGGACGACGCCTACAAGGTGGACAAGGACACCTTCCTCATTCCCACGGCGGAGGTACCCGTGACCAACATGTACCGCGAGATGATTCTCGACGGCGCGCAGCTGCCCATCCGTCACTGCGCGTACTCGACGTGCTTCCGCGCCGAGGCGGGCAGCGCCGGGCGCGACACCCGCGGCCTGATCCGCCAGCACCAGTTCAACAAGGTGGAAATGGTCAAGATCACCAAGCCCGAGCAGAGCTACGACGAATTGGAAAGCATGACTGCCGAGGCCGAAAAGGTGCTCCAGATGCTGGGCCTGCCCTACCGGGTGGTGACGCTGTGCACCGGCGACATGGGCTTCAGCGCCGCCAAGACCTATGACATCGAGGTATGGATGCCCAGCTACGGCCGCTATGTGGAGATCTCCAGCTGCTCCAACTGCGAGGACTTCCAGGCCCGCCGCGCCGGCATCCGCTACCGCGAAAACCCCAAGGCAAAGCCCCAGTTCGCCCACACGCTCAACGGCAGCGGCGTGGCCGTGGGCCGCACCGTGGCCGCCATTCTGGAAAACTACCAGAACGAGGACGGCACCGTTACCGTACCCGAGGTGCTCCGTCCCTACATGGGCACCGATATCATCAAGTAATCTGTCTGACGATATCAAAAACCGCCGCGGCAGGGAGGCTTCCCCCTGTCGCGGCGGTTTGCTATTCTTCGTCTTTTGCTCCCGCTCCGGGAATCAGAAACGAGGGCAGGCTTCGCTCACAGCCGATCTTTTCGTAAAAGCCCTCCGCGCCGGGCTTGGCCCCGAAGTACAGCGGCGTGGGCGCGTGAGCGCGGGCCAGGTCCATCAGCGCCCGGCCCACGCCCTGCCGCCGGCAGGCGGGAAGCACCAGCAGCTCCGTGATGGTGCCAAAATAGCAGCCGTCGGTGAGGATGCGCAGGCAGCCCGCAAGGCGCCCGCCGTCCCAGGCCGTGATGTTGATGGTTCTGGCCAGAGCGGCGCGCGTTTTCTCCGCGTCGTATTCTCCCGGCCATACCTGCTGAACCAGCGCCAGAAAGGTCCCCGCATCCAGCGTCCGGTCGTCATAGCGGTATTCCAATTTTCCGCCCCCTCCATCGTAGCCCGCCCTGCGCTCAGCGAGGCCTCTTTTTATTTGGTCAGTCCCAGCGCCCGCAGCCGCTTGCGGATGCCGCCGGTGCTGCGGCGGTGGTTTTGTGCCATGTCATCCACCGAAGCTCCGCGCGAAAACTCGCCGCGCAGGGTCTCCTCCTCATCATCGGTCCAGAGGCGGCCGGGGCCGTCGTCCATCTCTTGTGCCAGCGCCTCGTTGGGTTCCATGCCATCACGGATGACCTTGAGAAACACCCGCCCGTATTTCTGCTGCTTGGCCTGCCCTACACCCGACACGTCCAGAAACGTATCCAGCGTAGTCGGGCGCTTTTTCACCATGTCGATGAGCGATGCGTCCGAAAACACGGTATAGGCGGGCGCATGCGTGCGGGCGGCCAGCAGCGTGCGCAGGGTTTTCAGGCTGTCCAGCAGAGCCCGCTCCCAGGCGCTCAGCGCCGCCTCCGGTCCGCGTGGAGCGGCCTTGCGCATTCTGCGTTCCTCGCGGGCGATGGCCCGTGCCTGCGCGGGTTTGGGCTTGCGCGCGCTGCCCGTGTCCACCTCAAAGGGCTCGCCCTGGCACACGGAGCAGTTGTCGCAGGTTTCCTGCGCGTCCGTCTCGCCAAAATAGTTCAGGATGAAATGACGCAGGCACCTCCGGCTGGTTGCGTAAAAGGTCATCTGCCGAAGCCTTTCCAGATCGCGGCGCGTCCGCTCCTCGCGCTGGGCCGGGGTCAGCTCGGGATTTTCGTCGCCATGCTCGATCATCCAGCGGCCGGTGATCACGTCCTGCCCGCTGTAGAGCAGCAGGCATTCGGCGGGTTCGCCGTCGCGCCCGGCGCGGCCCGCCTCCTGATAGTAGCTTTCCAGATCGCGGGGCATGTTGTAGTGCACCACAAAGCGCACGTTGGACTTGTCGATGCCCATGCCGAAGGCGTTGGTGGCCACCATGATGCGCGCCCGGTCGTACTGGAAATCGTCCTGATTGGCGTGCCGCTCCGCATCGCTGAGGCCCGCGTGGTAACGCGTGGCGCTGTATCCGTTGACTGCGAGCTTGCCCGCAACGTCCTCCACGGTGCGGCGCGTGTTGCAATACACGATGCCGCATTCCCCCGGCGTGGTGTCCAGAAAGGAGCAGAGCATGGTAAATTTGTTGGTCGGCTTGACGCTGGCGAAATGCAGGTTGGGCCGGTTGTAGCCGGTGGTGAGGCAGAGGGGTTCCTCCAGATCCAGCATTTTCACGATATCATCGCGCACGCGTCGGGTAGCGGTGGCGGTAAAAGCCCCCACCGCGGGCCGCCGTGGCAGCCTGCGCACAAAATCGGCGATGCGCAGGTAGCTGGGACGGAAGTCCTGTCCCCACTGGGACACGCAATGCGCCTCGTCCACGGCCAGCAGCGGGATGCGCGCATTCTGTGCAAAGGCCAGAAAGGACGGCATATCCAGCCGCTCCGGGGCCACGTAGATGATGCGGTACGCCCCGGCCGCCGCGCGCCGGATGGCCTCGGCCTGCTGGCCGGGGGTCAGGCTGCTGTTGATGTACGCCGCCGCCACGCCCGATGCCTTGAGCGCCATGACCTGGTCCTTCATCAGCGAGATCAGCGGCGAAATCACCAGCGTGATTCCCTCCAGCATCAGCGCGGGCAGCTGGTAGCACACGGACTTGCCCGCGCCCGTGGGCATCACGCCCAGCACGTCGTGCCCGCCGAGCAGCTCATCCACCAGCTGCTCCTGCCCTTCGCGAAAGCTCTCGTGGCCGAACACCCGCTTGAGCACTTCCAGCTTGTCCAACGGCGCCGTCACCCTTTGTTTCAAAAATCCGGCCGGCGCTGGGAAGAATTCCCGCCTCCGGCCCGTTCTATGATCACAGGCATTGTAACACAATTCAGCGAAAAGGGGAAGGTTTCTCATGCGAATGAAACGGCTTGCGGTCATCCTGCTGGCGGCGCTGTGCGCCCTCATGCCCCTCAGCGCCCTTGCGGGCGTGTACATCAACAACCCCGACCCCGCCGACCGGCTCCACCTGCGCTCCTATCCCAGCACGCAGGCTCCAAGCCTTGGCAAGTACTACAACGGCGCGCCCATCACCGCTTTGGAGGACAACGGGAAGGGCTGGGTGCGCGTGCGGGTCGGCATCGCGCCCGGTTCGCTTATCGGTTGGATGCAAAAGAGCTTCCTGCTCAATACCGACAAAGCCGCTCCCGCCAGCGCCATGCCTCAGTACCGCAACGCCGGCATCATCACCGTCTTTCAGCAGCCGTCGAATTTTTCGGTCAGCGAGCAAATCGAACCCAATCAGGTCTTTTCCCTCATGGGCTTTTCGGACAGCTGGTGGCATCTGCTGGTCACGCTGGACAGCGGCACGTATTCGTGCTTCGTGCGCGCGGGTGCGGCAAGCCTCTACCTGGTGGAGGGCGACAGCGTGCCCCAGCTGGCCCACATTTCCAACCCCGACAATAGCGACCGCCTGAACCTGCGCGCTTCCCCCAGCAAGAGCGCCAAAAGCCTGGGCAAATACTACAACGGGGCCGTGGCCTCGGTCCTGGGCTTTTCGGAGGACGGCGAGTGGGTGCGGGTGGACGTGTACGGCCGTCAGGGCTACATGCAGCGCCGCTACCTCACGCTGGAGGGCGACGGCCCCAACAGCACCCGGATCGGAATACCCCGGGTCCAGGTGACCGCGCAAAGCACCATGTTTTACGACGTGCCCGACACCAAGACCGAGGCGCGCATCATGCTCGTCCGGGGAGAAACGGTGGAGGTCATGGGCGTGATCGACGATACCTGGCTGCACGTGCGCTATGGCGACCTGTTCGGCTATATGCGCCGGGCGGATACGGATTTTGTCGAATGAATCAGGCGGTGTACGCAAACGGCCGCCGGGTGGGTTTCTTTCCCGCCCGGCGGCTGTTTTTTTGATGGGATACGTTCTCAACTCAGGTCCCGCTCACGGACAGTTCGCCCACGTCCACGCTGGGGCAGCCGATGCCGCCCATGGGGAAGGTGAGGTCGCTGGCCAGCTCGCGCACGGCGCTTAGCAGCTCATAGAAGTTGCCCGCCACGGTGATCTGCTCCACCGGCTTTTCGCGCCGGCCCTCGCGGAAGGTATATCCCTTGGCCAGCAGCGAGAAATCGCCGCTGATGGGGTTAGCCCCCGCATGCAGGCCGCTGACCTCGGTGATCACAAGGCCCTCTCCGATTCCGCGGAGCATGTCATCCAGCGTGCGCTTGCCGGGCTTTAGATAGAAGTTGGTGGGCGTCACATGCACGGCGGAAGCGTATCCCACCTTGCGGGCGTTGCCGGTGGTGGTCACGCCGTCCTTGCGGGCGGTTTTCAGGTTGTGCAGGAAGGTGCGGAACACGCCGTCCTCCACCACCGTGTGCGTGGCGGAGGGCACGCCCTCGTCGTCAAAGGGCCGGCTGCCCATGCCGCCTTCCAGCAGGGGATCGTCCACCAGCGTCACGCAGGGCGCGGCGATGCGCTCCCCCACGCGCCCCTTGAGCAGCGACATGCCCTTTTGCGCCGTCTCCGCCGAAAAGATGGAACTGAACACGCCCAGCAGGTCGCACATGGCCTCGGAGAAGAACACCACCCGGTACTTGCCCGACGGCACGGGCGCGGCGTTGAGCCCGTCAAGCGTGCGGCGGGCTACCTCGCCGCCCACCTTCTTAACGTCCAGCCCGTCAAAGCTGCGCGCAGCCACGCCGTATCCGCCGGAGGATACGAAGTCGCCGTCTTTGGCGGTGGCCTGGCCGTAGAGGGCGCATACGTCCTCGGTGTAGCTGCGGTCCATGCCGTGGGAGTTGACGATGCGCACCGTATAGCTGCCGGTGTTGATGACGTTGTGCGCCGTCTTGTCGATGCGCGGGTCGCTCGCCTTGACCAGCTTTTCCATGGCCAGCACGCGGTCGATCTTCTCCTGCGGCGTCACCTGCGCAAGCGCGGGGCTTCGCAGGTCCATGTCCGGCACGGGCTCGCCGCCGTCGTAGAGCGGGGCCTCGTCCTCGTCCTCGCACAGTTCGGCGCTTTCCATAACGCCCCTGACCAGCTGGCCCACGGCCTCCTCGTCAAACGCCTCGGTGCTGGCATAGCCCATGCGGCCCCTGTACAGGCCCCGGAAGCCCAGCCCGCGCGTCAGGTTGCTCTCGTATTCCACCACCTCGCCCTCGGTGGTCATGGCCCGGAAGCTGTCGCGCGAGGACACATACGCCTCGCACGCCTCGATGCCGGCGGCCTTTGCCGCCTCCATCAGCTGCTTTACAAAATCCTGCATTCCGCTACGCCTCCCTTACGCGCGCCCGCCCACCGTGATGGACGATACGCGAATCATCGGCTGGCCCACGTTGGTGGGCACGCTGCCGCTGAGGCTTCCGCACATGCCCTGCGCCATGCGCATATCGCGCCCCACGCGGTCGATCTTCATCAGAATATCCGCGCCCTTGCCAATCAGGCTCGCGCCGCGCACGGGCGTGGTGATCTTGCCGTCTTTTACCAGATACCCCTCCTGCACGGCGAAGTTGAATTCGCCCGTGGCGGGATCGACGGACCCGCCGCCCATCCTGGCGGCGTACAGCCCGTCGCCCATGGAGGAGATGATCTCCTTTTCATCGTCGCTCCCGGCGGCGATGTAGGTGTTGCGCATACGCGAGGTGGGCGCGTAGGCGTAGCTCTCGCGCCGGGCGCTGCCGGTGGGCGGCAT
>UQEF01000017.1 GCA_900540045.1 uncultured Eubacteriales bacterium
CTCAGCCTGCGCGCCCCGCTCAGGGCGCCCAACCCGCGCGTCCCGTTCAGGGCGGTCAGCCCGCCGCACGTCCGGCCGCGAACCCGCAGGGCCCGTATGGCCGTCCCGCAAATCCGCAGGGTCCCTACGGCCGTCCGGCGAACCCGCAGGGCCCGTATGGACGGCCCGCAAATCCGCAGGGTCCCTATGGCCGCCCGGCGAACCCGCAGGGTCCCTATGGCCGCCCGGCGAATCCGCAGGGTCCGTATGGCCGCCCGGCAAATCCGCAGGGTCCTTATGGCCGTCCCGCGAACCCGCAGGGTCCCTATGGCCGTCCCGCAAATCCGCAGGGCCCCTATGGCCGGCCGGCGAACCCGCAGGGCCCGTATGGCCGTCCCGCAGGCAGTCAGGGCGGACCCCGTCCCATGGGTGGCGGGTTTGGCAACCGCTCCGGCGGTCCGCGCCCCCCGATGGGCGGACGCAAGCCCGCGGTAGAAATGACGCCTTCCGTTGAGAAGGAACGCGTCAGCAACTACGATCCCAACAAGAAAAACTACGTGCGCCAGCACGATCCTGAACGTGTGGCCCGTAACCGCAAGCAGCTCGCGCGCGAGAATTTCAACGGGCTGGATGATGATGTGGTGCGCGGCGGTCGCCGTGCGCGCGTGAAGAAGCCCAGCGCGCAGCAGCTCATGGCCCCCATCAAGATTGAAAAGGCCTACATGACCGCCGAAACCATCACCGTCAAGGACCTGACCGAGCGCATCGGCAAGCCCGCGGGCGAGATCCTCAAGAAGCTGCTCCTTCTGGGCGTGATGGCCAACATCAACAGCGAGCTGGACTTTGACACCGCCAGCCTCGTGTGCAGCGATTTCGGCGTGACGTTGGAGATGAACCTGGCCAAGACCGCTGAGGATGACCTGGCCGAGACCGATTTTGAGGACGCGGAGGAGGACCTCCAGCCCCGTCCGCCTGTGGTCACCATCATGGGCCATGTCGATCACGGCAAGACCTCGCTTCTGGACTATATTCGCCACTCTCACGTCACATCGGGCGAGGCGGGCGGCATCACCCAGCACATCGGCGCCTACACCGTCACGGTGGATGGCCGCACCATCACCTTCCTGGATACGCCGGGCCATGAGGCTTTTACCGCGATGCGCGCACGCGGCGCACAGGCCACGGACATCGCGATTCTCGTGGTGGCGGCCGACGACGGCGTAATGCCTCAGACCGTGGAGGCCATCAACCATGCCAAGGCGGCAAATGTGCCCATCATCGTTGCCATCAACAAGATGGATAAGCCCGCCGCCAATCCCGAACGCGTCAAGCAGGATCTGACCGCATACGAGCTGGTGCCCGAAGAATGGGGCGGCGACACCATCATGGTGCCCGTGAGCGCCCATACCGGCGAGGGCGTCGATACG
Source organism: uncultured Eubacteriales bacterium (assembly GCA_900540045.1). Lineage (GTDB taxonomy): Bacteria > Bacillota > Clostridia > Christensenellales > Aristaeellaceae > Limiplasma > Limiplasma merdipullorum. Next base: position 1,407 of record UQEF01000017.1, read on the forward strand.
CTGCTGGAGATGATTCTGCTGGAGGCAGACATGCTGCAGCTCCGCGCCAACCCCAACCGCATGGCCAAGGGCGTGATCATCGAGGCCAAGCTGGATAAGGCGCGCGGCCCCGTGGCCACCGTGCTTCTGCAAAACGGTACGCTCCACGTGGGCGACAACATCGTGGCCGGTATGGCCAGCGGCCGTGTGCGCGCCATGGTCAACGACCGCGGCGAACGCGTGACCGAGGCAGGACCCTCCATGCCTGTGGAGATCTCCGGCTTTACCGATGTGCCCAGCGCAGGCGACGACATGATGGCCGTGGCCGACGATCATCTGGGCCGTCAGGTGGTGCAGGAGCGCCGCGACAAGCTCAAGGCCGCACGCGCGGCCGCCTCCAGCAAGGTGTCGCTGGATAACCTGTTCAGCCGCATCGACCAGAGCAAGCTGACCAACCTCAACATCATTATCAAGGCGGACGTGCAGGGCAGCGTGGAGGCTGTCAAGCAGGCGCTTGAAAAGCTGTCCAATGACGAGGTCAAGGTGCGCGTGCTGCACAGCGCCGTGGGCGCCATTACCAAGGATGACGTCAATCTCGCCTCCGCGTTCGACGCCATCATCATCGGCTTCAATATTCGCCCCGACGCCTCCGCGCGCGAAGCTGCCGAACGCGAGGGTGTGGACGTGCGCCTCTACCGCGTGATCTATCAGGCTATCGAGGACGTACAGAAGGCCATGAAGGGCCTGCTGGAGCCCGAATACAAGGAGGTCACCCTCGGCCATGCCGAGGTGCGCAACACCTTCCGCATCACCGGCGCGGGTACCGTGGCAGGCTGCTACGTCAAGGACGGCAAGCTTCAGCGCAACGCCGAGGCGCACCTCATCCGCGACAACGTGGTGGTGTTTGAGGGCAAGCTCTCCAGCCTCAAGCGCTTCAAGGACGACGCCAAGGAGGTCGCCGAGGGCTACGAGTGCGGCGTGAGCTTCGACAGCTTCAACGACATCAAGGAAGGCGACGTGATCGAATGCTACGTCATGGAGGAGGTCGAGCGCTGAGGGCGCTCCCTCCCCGCCGCGTGACCATACGTTTTTGAAGGAAGCGATCCATTGAGCTATCAACGCATTGACCGCATTTCAGAGCAGGTTCGCCGCGAGGTGGACCGCATCATCCGCGATCGCCTGTCCGATCCGCGTATTCGCGGCACCTTCAGCGTGACGCGGGCTGAGGTGACGCGCGATCTGCGCTACGCCAAGATCTACGTCAGCATTCTGGAGGAAGCCGACCGCGCGCCCATGATGGCGGCGCTGAAAAAGGCGGCGGGTTTCGTGCGCCATGAGCTGGGGCAGAGCATGATAATCCGCTATGCGCCGGAAATCCTCTTTGAAGAGGATCACAACATCGAATACGGCATCCATATCGCATCTGTGCTCAAGCAGGTGCGCTCGGAGGAAGAAACGGACGATGAATCAAGCGACGGTCAGGAATAACCCCGATCCGCGGCAGCAGGTGCTGTCCGCCGTTCAAGCGGCGGACAGCGTCTTGCTGTTTTGCCATGTCTCGCCTGATGGCGATACGCTGGGCAGCGCGCTGGCGCTCAAATTGCGTCTGACGGCGATGGGAAAGTCTGTGCGGCTGCTCGTGGACGGAGAAGTGCCGTCCAACCTTGCTTTTCTATCGCGCATGGGCGCGGTGCAGGGCCCGGAGGCCGCGGCCGGTGCGGCTGATCTGGCCCTTGCGGTGGATGTGAGCTGCAAGGAGCGTCTGGGCGCGTGTGCCCCGGCTTTTTTTGCCGCTGCGCGTACTGCGGTGGTGGACCATCACAGCTCAAATCCCGGTTTTGCCCAGATCAACTGGGTGGATGGCAACGCTCCGGCGACTGCCGTGCTGGTGTACCGGCTGCTGGCGGCCATGGGTGGCGCCCTTTCCCGCGAGGAAGCAGTCTGCCTCTATACCGGCCTGTCCACCGATACGGGCAATTTCATCTACGAGAGCACCAGCGCCGAGAGCTTTCGCATGATGGCTGCGCTCATGGATGCGGGGCTGCCTCTGGCGGAGTATGCCAGGCGGCTGTTCCGGGTCAAGGAGCTGCCCTTCGTAAGGCTGCTGGGCGAGACGCTGCCCTCCTTGCGCCTGATCTGCGGGGGGAAGGTGGCCGGAATCACGCTGACCGCCGCTCAGATGCGTAAAACAGGCGCAAAGGCGGGACATACCGATGGTCTGGTGGATTATGCCATCGACCTGGAGGGGGTAGCGATGGCATACTTCGCCCGCGAGACGGAGGATGGATGCGTGAAGGTAAGCCTGCGGGCATTGGAGCCCTGGCGCGTGGATCAGGTGGCCGGGCGCTTTGGCGGCGGCGGGCACCGGTTGGCCAGCGGCCTGACCCTGGACATGCCTCTCGATGAGGTCGTGCGGGCCGTGGAAGGCGCGCTGACGGAGGCGCTTGGGAGCGTGAATGCATGACGCAGGCAAAACCGCTGTGCGGCTTTCTTAACGTCCTTAAGCCCCCGGGCATGTCCTCCGCGCAGGTGGTAGGATGTGTGCGTCGTCTGCTGGGCGGGGTGAAGGCGGGCCACGCCGGCACGCTGGACCCGGAGGCAGCGGGCGTACTGCCGGTGATGGTGGGAAAGGCTGCGCGCCTGTTTGATTATTTGCAGGACAAGGAAAAGGAATATGTGGCCGAGGTTGCCTTCGGGGTGGCCACCGATACGCAGGACGCGCAGGGCGTACCCATTGCCCATGGAGACCGCTGCCCGGATGAAGCGGCGATCGCCGCCGCCCTTCCGCGTTTCAAAGGAAAAATCCTGCAGACGCCGCCCATGTACAGCGCCCTGAAGCGGGATGGGCAGCGCCTGTACGACCTGGCGCGAAGCGGCCGGGAGGCCAACGTCCCCGCCCGAGAAGTCACGGTGTATGCGCTGGACCTTACGGGGCTTACACCCGAACATGGGGCGCTTTTGCGCGTTCGCTGCTCCAGGGGATTCTATGTGCGTACCCTGTGCCACGATTTGGGCGAGACGCTGGGCTGTCCCGCGCATATGCGCTTTCTGCTGCGCACACGCAGCGGCCCGTTCGGGCTGGATACGGCCTTTACGCTGGAGACGCTCGCAGAAAAGGCCGCACAGGGAACGCTGGCCGGGTGCCTGCTTCCGCCCGAAACCGGCCTTGGGGCCATGGCCATGGCGCAGGTGCCGCCGGATTTGGAAAAGGCCGTGCGAAACGGCGGCCACATCCCATGGAATCGCTTTGCCGCACAGGGCGTAAGCGCGGAGCAGCCTTTTGGACTGCGGCTGGGGGAGGCGCTGCTGGCCGTGGCGCAGCGACAGGGCGACGAGGTCAAGGTGAAAACCTGGCTTGCGGAATGAGCAAATGAGGAGGACAACAGATGCAGACCGTTCTGGACGGCCGCTATGCGGCCGACCGCAGCGTGGTGGCGCTGGGCATGTTTGACGGCGTGCACATCGGCCATCAGGTATTGCTTAAGAAAGGGCGCGCGCTGGCCGACCGGCAGGGTGTGCCGCTGGTGACGTGCACCTTTATGGACCATCCCCTGCAGCTGATCGCGCCGGACAAGTGCCCGCCCATGCTGACCACCTTTGACGAGCGAGTCCGGCTGATGGAAAGCCTGGGCGTGGATGTGCTTTACGCCATGCCCTTCGACCGCTCTGTGATGGATATGCCGCCGGAGGACTACGTCGGTCACCTGGTGCGCCAGTTCCATCCCACGGATGTGGTATGCGGCTATAACCATACCTTTGGCAAGAAGGGCGGAGGCACGCCGGCTCTGCTGGCAGCGCTGGGCGATGCGCTGGGATTTTCAACCGCAGTGGTGCCCAAAATCACGCTGAAGGGACAGGAAGTCAGCTCTACCGCCATTCGCGGCTGGCTGCGCCAGGGAGACGTAGCCCGCGCGCGGGCTTTGCTGGGGCGCCCCTATCTGCGCCAGGCGGCGGTAGCCGCTCGCCGGGGCGGGCGCTGGGAGCTGTTTATGACGCCCAACGGCAAACAGGATGTGCCCAGGGGAAACTACCGGGCGCTGTGCTCCGACGGGGAGCATACATGGCCTGTGCTGCTGCGTGTGGAGCGAGAGGGACGCGCCCTGTGCAGCCTGCCTGCGGGTACGACCCTGCATGATGAGCTGGAGATCCACTTTCTCACATCCCTGTCGGTGGACTCGTGATCTCGAAAGGAGCGTCCTGCATGCAAAAGAGAAACCTTTGGCAGGAAGCGCTGTACTGGGTGCTGCTGCTGGCACTTTTGACGGCGGGGGGCTTTCTGCTCTTCACCAACCTGGGCGAAACGGGCATCAGCGATTGCGACGAGGCCCGGCACGGCATCAACGCCTATGAGATGATGCAGAGCGGGGACTACGTGGTGACCACCTACCGGGGCGAGCCGGACTACTGGAACCTCAAGCCCCCGCTGACGGATTACTGCATCATGCTGGGCTACCGGATCTTCGGCTATAACGCGCTGGGGCTGAGGTTTTACAGCGCCCTGAGCATGATGCTGACCATGATCGTGCTGGCCCTGTGGACCCGGCGGCGCTACGGACGGATTGCCAGCCTGTGTACGCAGCTGATGCTGCTGGGGTGCGGATTCGTCTACGGACCGCATTTTGCACGCTTCGGTGACGCGGATGCGCAGATGCTGCTGTTTTACGTGCTGGCCATGATCTTCATGCTGGAAAGTCGCGGAAAACCGCGCCTGCTCTACGGCACCGCCCTGTGTTTCGGCCTGGCGTTCATGAGCAAGAGCTGGCATGCGGCGCTCATCCCGGTGACATGCCTTGTGTACCTGGTGGTGACGGGCGAAATCCGCCGGCTCAAGCCGCGGCACTATCTGGGACTGATCTTCTTCGGGCTCCTCCCCATTGCGCCCTGGGCGATCGCGAGATACCAACGCGACGGGATGGCGTTTTTTGAAAAGATGCTCTCCATCGACGTGGTGAAGCGCGCAACCACCGTACATGAGGATCACAGGGGCGGCGCGGGATACTATGTATCCTACCTGCTTTCCGACAGGGCCGTCCTTGTGGCGGCGGCCGCCGTGCTGATCGCCCTCTGTTGGAAGGCTGTGCGGCGTCTGCGGCTTTCCCGGGACCAATGGGGTGTTCTGCTGTGGTTCGCCGTCCCGCTGGTGCTCTACAGCCTGTGCGTGAGCAAGCTGCAGTGGTACATCTATGTGTGCCTGCCCCCCCTGGCCGTCGGGTTTGGCATGGCCTTAGGCAAGCTGGCGCGCGGCGGACTGCGCTCCGGATGGAAAGCCCTGCCACGTCTGGCCTGCCTGGCTGTGGCGGTTGTCCTGATGGTTTCCCTGGGCCTGAAGAACTGGGAAAACGTAAGCACTGCCGGCAACGAGGATCGTTACCAGCGGCTGATCTGGGAGATGTTCGATCGCGAGATGGATGCCGGTACGCGCATCTATGTGCAATATGAATCCGAGAATAACTATTATGCGGTGGATTATCGCTCCTGGGTGCAGGATGACGAGCTGACTGCCATGCTTGCGGGCGATCTGGTATGCATGGATGGGGGCGTCGAGGCCTTTTGCCAGGAGGAGGAGAGCGCCTACCTGATTTGCCACGAAATCGGTATGGACTGGGACATCTTGGGCGAGTATCCGTTGATCTATCAGGACGGACCGATTATGCTGATTGAAAATCTGATGTAATCCCAGCTACGGAAAAGGGAGGCGCCGCAGCAGCGGAGCGCCTCCCTTTTTCTGTTGCTTTGTGCATCAGCGGCCGGCCGGAGAGGCCGCGGGCGTAACAGCAGGCGTGACCGTGGGGATAGGCGTGGGCTGAAGCAGCTCGTTGAGCCGGAGCACCTGGGCCTCGCTCTCCTCCAGTGCGTCGCCAAGCTCCGCTACTTTTGCCTCGAGATCGGCCTTGGAAGTGGTCAGCTCCTCCACTTGTTTCTCCAAATCCGCCTTATCAGAAGTGAGGCCTTCCACTTTCTCCGTCAGTGTCGTGCTGCTCTTCTCCAAAGCGCCGTATTGCGTCTCAAGGGTGGAGAGCTGGTCGGCCAGATCGCTGGCCTGCGCCTGGGCAGCGGTCAGCTGCGCCTGCGTATCGGCAAGGACCTCCTCCACCTTCGTGAGCGAGGCATCCAGCGCATTGGCGCGGTCCTGTTCCTCGGTCAGCTGCGCCTGCGTGTCGGCAAGGACCTCCTCCGTCTTTGTGAGCGAGGCATCCAGCGCGTTGGCGCGGTCCTGCTCCTCGGTCAGCTGGGCCTGGGTATCCGTGCTCAGCGTCACGGCGGAGGACAGCTGGTTTTCCAGATCCGCGCGGACGGCTTCTGCGTTCTCCAGCAGGGTGTTGAGCTTGGTAATTTCCTCATCCTTGCCTTCCAGTCCGGCGGTCATGGCGGTGACCTGCTCTTCCAAATCGGCCTTTGTGGCGGTGAGCTCCTCAAGCTGGGCGGTCAGTTCGGCGTTTTGCTGGTTGGCGGTATTCTTGCCCACGAATCCCACGATGGCCAGCACAACGGCCACAAGCAGCGCAATGCACACGATGTAGAGAGGCGTCTGGTTTCGAGTCTGGGGAGTCGTTGTTTTGGTTTCAGCCATGGCGGGTGACCTCCTGTTCAGTTTTTTTGCACCTTTGGTTTATTATAGCACAGGCAAGACAAAAAGGGAAGCAATCCCTGCCCGCAGAATCTGCCGGCAAAGCGATGCCGCAGCGCGATTGCCGTTGAAAAATGGCAGGAAACAGGCTACAATGATTCCGGCGGCCATGAGATACCCTGCCCGCAGAGGCAAAGGAGGTCATACACGGTGGACCATCATAACCCATTGCTCGCCGCCGGCGGCAAAAAGTTTATCACCATTGGGGAAATCATGCTGCGCCTGACTCCGCCCAACTATGACAAAATCCGCGTAGCGTCCATGTTTGAGGCCGGCTATGGCGGAAGTGAGGCGAATATCGCCCTGGCCCTGGCCAACCTGGGAGTGGACAGCACGTTTTTCAGCGTGGTGCCCGACAACAGCCTGGGCAAGAGCGCCGTGCGCTGGTTGCGCAGCAATGACGTGGACTGTACGCCCATGATCCTCTCCACTCCCGAGCAGACGCCCACCCACCGGCTGGGCACCTACTATCTGGAGACGGGCTATGGCATTCGTTCCAGCGAGGTCATCTATGACCGCAAGCACAGCGCCATCACGGAATACGATTTCTCCGGCCTGGACCTGGATGAGCTGCTGGATGGCTTTGACTGGCTGCATTTAAGCGGCATCACGCCCGCCCTGGCGCACAACTGCCGGCAGCTTGTGCTCAGCAGCCTGAAAGCTGCCCGCGCCAAGGGGATGACCATCAGCTTTGACGGCAATTTCCGAAGCTCACTGTGGACATGGGAGCAGGCGCGGGACTTCTGCACCCTGTGCCTGCCCTATATCGATGTGCTGCTGGGCATCGAACCCTATCATCTGTGGCGCGACGAGACCGATCATAGCAAGGGCGATGTGAAGGACGGCATATCCCTGCAGCCCACCTATGAGCAGCAGGACCGAATCTTTCAGGCGTTTGTGGCGCGCTATCCCAACCTGCGCGTGATCGCGCGTCATGTGCGCTATGTCCACAGCGGCAGCGAGAACAGCCTGAAGGCATTCATGTGGTACGAGGGTCACACGTTTGAAAGCCGCCTGTTCACCTTCACCATTCTGGACCGCGTGGGCGGAGGCGATGCCTTTGCCAGCGGGCTCATCTACGCGATGCTGCACGGGGACCGGCCCCTGGACATGCTCAACTTTGCGGTGGCCAGCAGCGTGCTCAAGCACACCATCCACGGCGACGCCAACCTCATCGACGACGCCGGCGGCATCCGCAACCTGATGAACATGAACTACGATATCAAAAGATAGCGCAAAATAGCAGTTGACAAGCCCATGTGCCACGGGTATACTTGGCCTGTCGCGTGAGCATCATCTGGAACGGGAGGGCTTTTTATGCAGCCGATGATCCTGCAATCCGACTTTGGATACGCCGACGGAGCGGTATGCGCCATGTACGGTGTGGCCGAAAACGTGTGCCCGGAGTTGCGCGTGTTTGACCTGACGCATGACATCCCCCAGTATGACATCTGGGAGGCCAGCTACCGGCTGATTCAGACGGTGAGCTACTGGCCGGAGGGCAGCGTGTTTGTCAGCGTAGTGGACCCCGGCGTGGGCTCTACCAGGCGCTCCATCGCGGTGCGCACGGCGGCGGGGCAGTACGTGATTACCCCTGACAACGGCACCCTTACGCACGTCAAGCGCATCTGCGGCATCGCGCAGGCGCGCGTGATCGACGAAACGGTGAACCGCCTGCCGGGTTCCGGCGAAAGCTATACCTTCCATGGGCGCGACATCTACGCCTACACCGGCGCGCGTCTGGCCAGCGGGGCCATCACCTTTGAGCAGGTGGGGCCTGAGGTTCCGCCGGACAGCGTGATCGAGCTGCCTGTGGTGGAGGCCGCCATGGAGGGCGACTGCGTCAGCGGCACCATCGACGTGCTGGACGTGCGCTTCGGATCGCTGTGGACCAACATCCCGCGTGAGCTGTTTTTGAAGCTGGGCCTTACGCATGGCAGCCGCGCGGAGGTGACCATTACCAACGATACGCGCACGCTGTACAAAAACATCATGGTGTACGCCCGTTCCTTCGCCGACGTGAACGTGGGCGAGCCGCTCCTCTACGTCAACAGCCTCGACTGCGTGGCCGTGGCCATCAACCAGGGCAGCTTTTCCAAGGCGTACAACATCGGCACCGGCATCACCTGGCGCATTACGCTGCGCAAGGCTCCGCGCATCATCTATGAATGAGCGTCCCCCGCGGGGAGGTCCCCGCTTGCCATAAACCAAAGAGGAAGAGGAGAGGAATCATCATGAAAAACACCTCCATCAAGACCGTGGTCGCCATCGGCATCGGCGCCGCGCTGTTCTTCGTGCTGGGCCGCTTTGTGGCCATCCCCAGCGGCGTGCCCAATACCAACATCAGCCTGCAATACGCCGTGCTGGGCCTGCTGGCCGCCATGTACGGCCCTCTGGCCGGCGGCCTGATCGGCTTCATCGGCCATACGCTGATCGACCTGAGCTGGGGCGGCAGCCCCTGGTGGAGCTGGGTCATCGCCAGCGCCTTCGTAGGCGTGGTGGTCGGCCTGTTCTCCAAGAAGATCGCCATTGAGGAAGGCACCTTCGGCAAGAAGGAAGTCATCACCTTCGCCATCGCCAACGTGGTGGCCAACGTGGTGGCCTGGCTGGGCATCGCGCCCGTGCTGGATATCCTGATCTACGCCGAGCCCGCCAGCAAGGTCTTTTCCCAGGGCGCCATGGCGGCCGTGGTGAACTCCCTCACCGCGGTGATCGTGGGCGCGCTGCTGGCGGCTGCCTATGCCAAGACCATTGCCAAGAAGGGCTCTCTGGACAAGGAGTAACCCCCCTAACCCCGATGGACCGCGCCCTTAGCGCGGTCCATTTTGCGCATTCGAGGTGACGACGTTGCAGGCCCCCATCATCTCCTTCAAGGACTTTTCCTTCCAATACCGGGCGCAGAAGCAGCCCACCCTGCGCCACATCAACCTGGACATCTATCCGGGCGAGCGGGTGCTTATCGCCGGGCCGTCGGGCAGCGGCAAGAGCACGCTGGGCAGCTGCCTGAACGGCCTGATTCCGTCCAGCTATCCCGGCACGGTCACCGGCAGCCTCACCGTGGACGGGGTGGATGCGCCCAAGGCGGGCGTGTTTGCGCTGTCACGCCACGTGGGTACGGTGCTTCAGGACCCTGACGGCCAGTTCATCGGCCTGACTGTGGGCGAGGATATCGCCTTTGCGCTGGAAAACGACTGCATGCCGCAGCCCCCCATGCGCGAGGCGGTGGACCGCGTGGCCGCTCTGGTGGGCGTGGAGCATCACCTGGGCCATGCGCCGCATGAACTCAGCGGCGGGCAGAAGCAGCGCGTAAGCCTGGCGGGCGTGATGGTGGACGAGGTGAAGGTGCTGCTCTTTGACGAGCCGCTAGCCAACCTGGACCCCGCCACCGGCAAGCAGGCCATTGAGCTGATCGACGACATCCAGCGCAGGACCGGCGCCACGGTGGTCATCATCGAGCACCGCCTGGAGGATGTGCTGTGTCGCAGCGTGGACCGCATCGTGCTGATGAACGAGGGGGAGGTTCTTGCCGACATGCGGCCGGACGAGCTGCTCTCCACGAGCCTGCTGGCCGATAACGGGATCCGCGAGCCGCTCTATCTCACGGCGCTTCGCTATGCGGGCGTGCCAATTACGCCGCAGAAAAAGCCCGCCCACGTGGACAGCCTCAGGCTGGATGAGGCGGATACGGCACGGCTTCGCGCATGGTTTGAGGCACGGTTGCCGGAGCCGCCTCCACTGGAGAAGCCCGTGCTTCTGGAGGCGCGGGGACTGGGCTTTGGGTATACCAGAGAGCGGCGCGTGCTCACGGATGTGAGCTTCACCATCCGGCGGGGGGAGATGCTGGCCATCGTAGGGCGCAACGGCGCGGGCAAGTCCACCCTGTCCAAGCTGGTTTGCGGGTTTGAAACGCCGGACGAGGGCACGCTGCTGTTTGAGGGGCGCGACATCGGCGGCGACAGCATCCGCGAACGCGCGGCGCATATCGGCTACGTGATGCAAAACCCCAACCAGATGATTTCCAAAACCATGATCTTCGACGAGGTGGCGCTGGGCCTGGCGGCGCTTGGCCTGAGCGAGGCGGAAACGCGCGCGCGCGTGGAGGACACGCTGCGGGTATGCGGGCTGTATCCGTTCCGCAACTGGCCCATTTCGGCGCTGTCCTTTGGGCAGAAAAAGCGCGTGACCATTGCCAGCGTGCTGGCGATGGGGCCGGAGCTGATCATCCTGGACGAGCCCACCGCCGGGCAGGATTTCAAGCATTACACGGAGATCATGGAGTTTTTGCGCGGGCTGAACGCGCAGGGCGTGACCGTGGTGATGATTACCCATGACATGCATCTGATGCTGGAATACACGCCGCGCGCGCTGGTATTCAGCGAGGGGCGGCTCATTGCCGACCGGTCTGCCGCCGCCGTGCTGTGCGACCCGGAGCTGGTAGAGCGGGCGGCGCTGAAGGAAACCAGTCTGTTCACGCTGGCAGGCCGTGCGGGCATCGCTCCGCCGGAAGCCTTTGTGGAACGGTTCATCGCTTATGACAGGGAGGTGCGCAGCCATGGCAGCCACGACGGTGCTTAATTACCTGCCCCGCAAAAGCCCGGTGCACGCCCTCACGGGTGCGACGAAGCTGGCGTTCTTCCTGCTGTTCACCTTCGCCAGCATGGTCACCTATGACACGCGCGTGCTGGTGGTGCTGATGGTGTTCAGCTTTGCAGCCTTCCGCTTAAGCCGCATTCGCATCCGTGAGGTGCGGTTCATGCTGGTGTTCATGCTGGTGTTTCTGCTGCTTAACAACTTTTTCATCTACCTTTTCGATCCCGACCAGGGCAGCAAGATCTATGGCACGCAGCATGTGCTCCTGCACATCGCGGGCCGCTATGACGTGACCAGCGAGCAGCTGTTTTACATGCTCAACATTTCCCTGAAATACTTCGTGGCGCTGCCGGTGGCGATTCTCTTCATCTCCGCCACCAATCCCAGCGAGTTTGCCGCCAGCCTGAACAAGATCGGCGTGCCCTACCGCATCGGCTATGCGGTGAGCATCGCGCTGCGCTACATCCCCGACATCCAGCGCGACTATCACAACATCAGTCAGGCCCAGCAGGCCCGCGGCGTGGAACTGGGCAAGAAGGAAAAGCTGATCAAGCGACTGAAAAACAGCGTGACCATCCTTCTGCCGCTGATTATGTCCAGCCTGGCCAGGGTGGATGTGATCTCCAACGCCATGGAGCTGCGCGGGTTCGGCAAGCACAAAAAGCGCACCTGGTATGTGGAACGTCCCTTTCAAAAGGGCGACTGGATCGCCCTGGGGCTGGGCGCGGCGCTGCTGGCGATGAGCCTCATCGTGACCTTCTGGGACGGAAACCGGTTTTATAATCCGTTTGTGTAAAACAGAATAGAACGGCGCGGACGCGAACCGCATAAGCCGCGCCTTGGACCACCGGGAGAGGGGGCTGCTTCCATCGGGAAACAGCTCCCTTTTCCATCGGCCGGCCACGGTCCGGGCCCTGCTGACCGAAGCCATCCGGTGACCGGAGCCCCTGGCTGCGCCCGAATCGGGCTTATCTCCAGTTGTTCAGCACCCGGAAAAAGCCTTCCAGCAATCCGGGCATGCCCACGTCCTCCGCGGCCACGGCGGGCAGGCGCGCGATGACGCTGCCGTCCAGCTTAACGCGAATCATGCCCAACGTGTCGCCTGCATGCACGGGCGCGGGCACTTCCGCCGGCAATTCAACCTCGAGTGAGAGCTGCTTCTCCTGTCCCGGCTTGAGAAGCATGCTCATGCCCGTGCCCACGGCAGCTTCCACTTCGTTGGCCATGCCCAGGCGCACCGGCACGCGCTGGCCCAGCCGGTCGCCCTTGGTGAGCACCGTCACGCGCTTGTAGTTGGCAAAGCCGTAATCCAGCATGGCGCGCGCCTCGTCAAAGCGCTTCTGGCTTGTTTCCGCCCCCAGCACGATGGCGATAAAGCGAAGGCCGTCCTTTTGCGCCGTGGCGCTCAGGCAGTAGCGCGAGGCGTCCGCGCTGCCGGTTTTCAGCCCGTCGCAGCCCTCGTAAAACCGCACCAGGCGGTTGGTGTTGGTCAGATCGGTCACGCGTCCGCTGGGATGGGTGAGCGTGTCCATCCACACCGAAGCATGCTTGAAATAGTCCGGATGGCGGCACATCTCCACCGAGAGGGTGGCCACGTCGCGTGCGGTGGTGTACTGCGCGTCATCCGGCAGGCCGGTGGCGTTGGTGTAGTAGGTGTTGTTCATGCCAAGCTCCGCCGCGCGGGCGTTCATGAGCTCGGCAAAGGCTGCCTCCGTGCCCGCAATATGCTCGGCCAGGGCGCAGGCCGCGTCGTTGGCGCTGGCCACGATGGTGGCATGCAGCAAATCCTCCAGCGAATACACCGCGCCCGCGTCCAGAAGCGCCTGACTCCCGATCTGTGCGGCGGCCTCCTGGCTCACGGTTACGGAGTCGTCCAGGTGGAGGTTGCCCGCCTCCAGCTCCTCAAAGCAGATGAGCAGCGTCATCAGCTTGGTCACACTGGCGGCCTGGCGGCGCTCATCGGCGTTTTTTTCAAAGATGACGGTTCCTGTACCGGCCTCCACCAGCATCGCGCTGGGCGATGTCAGCGCGACCGGCGGCTCTGCCTCCAGCGGCGCGGCCAGGGCCGGCCCGACGAGCCAGCACAGCGCAAGCAGCAGCGCGCACAGCCGCACGATCTCCCTTCTCATATAAAAAACTCCTTCCACGCATAGGGTCTGTGATACCATACGCGTGAAAGGAGGAAAATAGCCGTCGAAACAGCGCCTGTCAGCAAAAAATCACAGTGCGGCGATCACGCCGTCCACCAGGGCGCGGAAGGTGTCCTTTACCCGCTCGCCGGTCTCCATCACTTCCTGATGGGTCAGGGGCTGATCCAGAATGCCCGCAGCCATGTTGGTGATGCAGCTCAGGCCCAGCACGTCCATGCCGCTGTGCCGCGCCACGATGGTCTCGGGCACCGTGGACATGCCCACCGCGTCGCCGCCCAGAATGCGCGCCATGCGGATTTCCGCGGGCGATTCATAGGTGGGGCCGTTCATCCAGCAGTACACGCCCTCGCGCAGCGCGATCCCCAGCTTTGCGGCCACCTCGCGCGTCAGCTTTTGCAGACCCGCGTCGTAGGCGTGGGTCATATCCGGGAACCGCGGGCCGAATTCGTCCAGGTTGGGCCCGGTCAGCGGATTCTTGCCCGACAGATTGATGAAATCCGTCATCAACATCAGATCGCCCGGCACAAAGGACATGTTCACCCCGCCGGAAGCGTTGGTCACAATCAGCGTTTTTACGCCCAGGCGCTTCATCACGCGCACAGGCAGCGTCACCTCGCGCAGATCATAGCCCTCGTAGGCGTGGAAGCGGCCCTGCATCATGCACACGCGCTTGCCATGCAGCGTGCCCGCGCACCAGCGGCCCGCATGGCCCGGCGCGGTGGATACGGGAAAGCCGGGAATGTCCTGATAGGCCAGGAATTTGGGATTTTCCAGCGCCTCGGCATAGCCGCCCAGGCCGCTGCCCAGAATGACCGCAATCTCCGCGCCGCCGCACGCCGCCTCGATGGCCGCCGCCGCACGGTTGATTTTTTCCAGATACGCCGCGTTCTGCTCGCCCATAAACGCTCCTCCTTAACGGTTGTTTCGCAGCTGGTCCGCAAACGACTCGGCCCCGAAGCGCTCCGGAACGCCCATCAGATCGGCCACCGTGGCCGCGATATCGGCATAGGTGCGGCGGGTTCCAATGTCGCAAAGGCCGGTCATCTCCGGGGACCAGGCCAGAATCGGCACGTATTCGCGCGTGTGGTCGGTGCCGGTGTGCGCGGGGTCGCACCCGTGATCCGCCGTGAGCAGAATCAGATCTCCCTCGCGTGCGGCGGCCTTGATTTCGTTCAGGCGGCCGTCAAAGTACTCCAGCGCCTGCGCGTAGCCGGCCACGTCGCGCCGGTGACCATAGACGGAGTCGAAGTCCACGAGGTTGACAAATACCAGGCCCGTAAAATCCCGCGCCATGGCCTTCATGAGCGAATCCACGCAGGCGGGGTTGCCGGCGGCGTGGTCGCTTTCGCACAGGCCGCTCATGCAGAAGATATCCTCGATCTTGCCGATGCCCATGGTAAACACGCCGTGATCCTTGAGTGCGTTTAGCACCGTGGGACCGATAGGCTCCAGCGAAAAGTCGCGCCGGCGGCCCGTGCGGACAAAATGGCCCTTGCCCGTGCCCACGAAGGGGCGCGCGATCACGCGGCCCAGCGCGTGGGGACCGGTGAGAATGCCCCGGGCGATGCGGCACATTTCATACAGCCGCTCCGGGGGCACGACATCCTCGTGGCAGGCGATCTGAAACACGCTGTCGGCGGAGGTATAGACGATGGGATACCCCGTGCGCATGTGTTCCTCGCCCAGCTCATCCAGAATGGCGGTGCCGCTGGCCGGATAGTTGCCCAGAGTCTTTGTCCCGATTGCGGCCTCAAAGGCATTCATCACTTCGGGCGGAAAGCCGTTGGGATAGGTGGGAAAAGGCGTGTCCAGCCTGAGGCCCGCGATCTCCCAATGGCCGGTGGTGGTGTCCTTGCCCGCGGAAACCTCCGCGGCACGGCCGTACACGCCCGCGCCGCTCACAGGCTTGGGGCCGCCAACGCCCGGGATCAGGCCCAGGCCCATGGCCTCCATGTTGGGAAGGTGTGGATGCGCCTTCTCGATGATATGTCCGAGCGTGTTCGCGCCCGCGTCGCCGTAGGCAGCGGCATCCGGGAGCGCGCCGGCGCCCACGCTGTCCAGCACGATCAGAAAAATGCGTTTCATATCTCCTCCTTACAGCCCCAGTCGGATGCAGGCGGGGCCCACCGGGCGGATGTCCAGCACATTGCAGCTGTGCGCGCCGAACACCGCTTCCATCTCCTTGACAAAGCTGTCCAGACCGCGCTTGGGAACGAAGTTGAGCGTGGTGCCGGCAAATCCGCCGCCATGTACGCGCCACGCACCGTCCTTGTGAAGCTTGCTTTCGGCCAGCATCAGCGCCAAAGACAACTCCTGCCGGTCGGGGGTCGCGAAGATGTTTTGCAGGTAGCAGAAACTGCTGCGTCCGCTTTCAATGACCAGCCGGAAGAAAGCGTTCAGGTCGTCGGTCTGCAGGGCCGATACCTCATCCGCCACGCGGCGGTTTTCGGCAAAGTAATGGGCGGCGCGCAGAATCGCCCGGTCAGCGTTTACATTCTTGAGGCGCTCGCGCAACTGGGGCACCATCTGCATGAACTGCTCCGGCTGCACGCGGCGCAGGTAGGTTTCGCCGAAGCAGGCGGCCACGGCGCGCATCTCCTGGGGAATGGCAGCGTAGAAATCCGTCAGATTGTCGTGGCTGCCGCCGGAGTTGACCACCACCAGCGCATAGCCCTTGGCGGCAAAATCGTAGCTGATTTCACGCACCTCGGGATCGTCATTCTGGAAATCAATGTAGACCAGGCCGCCCGCACTGGAGGCCATCTGGTCCATCAGACCGCTGGGCTTTCCGAAATACACGTTTTCAGCATACTGGGAGATCTGCGCGCGGCGCTTGAAGTCCAGCTTTCCCTCGTTGTAGATCTCGTCAAAGATGGCGCACAGGAGCACCTCCACTGCCGCCGAGCTGCTCAGGCCGCTGCCGCTGCGCACGGTGGAGGTAATCACCGCGTCGAAGCCGCCTACGCGCAGTCCCGCTTTCTGCAGGCCGTCGGCCACGCCGCGCACCAGCGCCGCCGTGGTGCCCTTTTCCGCCTCGTGCACGCTCAAATCATCCAGCGAAAGCGTCAGGGGGGCGTATCCCTCGCTGTGGATGTTCACGACGCCGTCGGCACGCGGGCTGACGGCGGCCAGCGTGTCCAGGTTGACGGCAGCGGCCAGTACCTTGCCCCGGTTATGGTCGGTGTGATTGCCGCCGATTTCGGTGCGCCCCGGCGCGCTGACCATGGCGATGGGGCCTTCATAGCCGACAAGCTCTTCATGCCGCTTGAGCAGGCGCGAATACCGCGCGCTCTGGGCCACGAGCATCCCGTCTCGCTGGCCGTAAAGGTAGGTCAAACGTTTCATGACCTCGGGTGTTTTGAGTTCACTGATCATTTGCGCGTACCTGTTCATAAGCCATCCATCCTTCTTTGGTGATGTAAAGGCGCGTGCCTGTATCGGGACGCTGCGTCACACGCCCAGCCGGACGGCGACGCTCTGCCACAAATCGATCATCTCCTGCATACCGCGCTCGTACAGCCCCTCCAGGAACGTCTGGGCCTCGTCGGCATCCATCTCTCCCAGCACCACGCGCGCCAGCGTCTCGTCCACATAGGGTCCCAGCCGGGATTGCAGCGCAAGTGCGCGGGCGCTTTCCTCCTCCGTAAGCGTATAGACGGGGAAAGGGCTTACCACATAGGTGTCCAGCTTGCGCAGCTCGCGATTGACGTGCTGCACGTTTTCTTCATGATAGCGTTCATAGAACGCGTCGGGGAAAAGCCAGGGCATATCGCCCGTATCATAGACGCTCAGCTCGCTGAGCGTGGAGGCGGTCATGGCCTCCATGCCGCCTTTCCAGTCCCAGTTGCCGTCCTCGTCAATGACATAATCCACACCCTCGGTTCCCGCGAGTGCTTCAATGGCGCCTTCCTCGGTGTAGAGCACATCCACCCAGGCCAACAGAGCCCCGGGGTCCTCGCAGGCGGAGGTGATGGCGAAAGTGCCTCGCGTCACCTCGCCATAAAGGTCGCGGTAGATCTGTTTTCCGTCGAAGGTGAGCGGTTCCAGCAGCACATAGTCACTGGACATGTCATAGGGAACCAGATTCACCGGCGTCGGCGCAAAAAACACGCCATAGACCGCCTCGGCATCCTCATCGGTGATGCGGCGCAGCGCGTCGGCCGTGACGAAGCCATCCGGGTCAAGCAGACCCTCCTGGTACAGCTCGCGCAGGGCCAGGGCCATATCCCAGAAGCCGTCCTCCGCGGGCCAGTAGTGCACCTGTCCCGCATCGTCGAGATAGATGTTATAGTCGTTGGCTGCCACGCCCCAGGCATGGGAGAAGAACTTCAGCTCCCACGGCCCCAGGAAGGCGAAGGGAACTTCGTCCTGCCTGCCGTTGCCATTGGGATCACGGTCGCGGAACGCTGTCAGCACCTGACGCAGGCTGTCCCAGTCCGTGGGGGCCTCCAGACCCAGCCGGTCCAGCCATGCCTGATTGATCCACATGGCGTTCTGCGGGGCCGGTTGCTGAATGGCGGGCAGCGCCGCGATCTTTCCGTTGGGAAGCGTGATGGCCTCCCGCCAGTCGGGATTGGCCTCCAGCAGCGTCCAAAGGTTGGGGGCGTTCTCCTCCAGCAGCGGCCCAAGGTCGATGAGCTGTCCGCTGTCGGAATAGCGGATCATCTCCTCCGAGGTGAGCGCCGCCTTGAAGAGCACATCGGGCAGATTGCCGCCGGGCGCGAACATCGCATCCTTGGCGGCCTGCCACTTTTCCAGGCTGGTATACTGATCGAAGGTGAAGGTGAGGCCCGTTCTTTCCTGCATGCGAAGGAAAAAGCCGTTGGTGTTCCAGTCGTGGGTGCTGTTTTCTCCGTCGTAGCCGGCCATGGTAAAGGCATTTTCCGCCATAGCGGCGGGAGCGGCGGCCAGCAACAGGCAGATTATGCAGCACAAAGCGCGTCGTAGCATGTACATAGTCCTCCGAATGTGCATTTGCGTGGGAAGAACACATCCCGTACTTTTATTATACCTGATAGCCAAGTTTTTGAAAACCGTTTTTATGAAAATTTCAATGCTCCCAAAGCAGGACCATTTCCACCAGCTCGGTTTCCTCACCGCCGAACAGCTCCTTTTGCGACCGTCCCGAAGCGTAAAAGCCCATATGCCGGTAAAAATCCTGTGCCTGCCGGTTTCCGTCCAGCACCCACAGACACACGCCGTCGCACCCATCCTCCCGGAGCCTCTGCAAAACCGCTTCCATCAGGCTGCGGCCATATCCGCGCCCCATGGCCTCCGGCAGAAGGTACAGGCTGACCAGCTCGCCGAAGCCCTCACGTTCCGGCTCGCGCGCATAGCTGACCATGGCGGTTCCCACAATCCGTCCATCCTCGAACACGCCCAGCGAGGCGGAGGGATCGGCTCGAAGCATGCCGCTCCAGCGGTCGCGGGTCAATTTGTCCAGAAATGCCTGCGGCAAAAGGCCCTGATAGCACGCTTTCCAGCTCTGGACATACACTTCTCCCGCTTCGTTAAAGTCATCCTGCGCGCGAAGCGGCCTGATCACGGCCATTTTTGCCGCCTCCTTTTCCCGTCAAAATCAAAGCTGCAACCATTATACCACCCGCCCGCCCGGATGACCAGCAGGATAGAAAAAAGCGCCTCCCGAATGAAGGCGCTTCAACGCTTATCCCGCGTCAGTCCCGGCCTGCGATGCAGTACTGCCGCAGGGCTTCTGCCACCCGGCCGATGTCCTCGCCGGTCAGGTAGGGGTGCATGGGCAGAGAGAGCACTCTGTCGCATGCAGCCAGGGCGCCCGGATACAGCGCATCGTCAAACTGCCGGTCCGCGTAGGCGGTCTGCTGATGAATGCACCGGGGATAGTAGATCATGCTGGGAATGCCGCGTTCCCTGAGGAAGCGTTGCGCTCCGTCGCGCCGGGCGCGGTTTTCCAGCAGCACGGTGTACTGCGCCCAGCTGCTCTGATACCCATCGGGTACACGGGGTGTTTCCACGCACCCATCCAGCGCCTGCGCATAGGCGGCTGCCGCGGCGTTCAGCGCGTCCAGCTCATAGGTGCGCAGCGCGCGCAGCTTGGGCAGAAGCACCGCCGCCTGAAGGGTATCCAGCCGGCTGTTCATGCCGATGCGCTGGTTGTCGTACTTGTCGGAAACGCCCCTGCCGTTGGCCCGCAAGGAGCGCAGCAGCGCGTCCTCCTCCGCGCCGTCTACAAAGACCGCGCCGCCGTCCCCGTAGCAGCCCAGCGGCTTGGCGGGGAAAAAGGAGGTGGCGGCCGCCTGCCCGAAGGCGCAGGCGTTCGTATCGCCGATGCGTCCGCCATATCCCTGAGCCGCGTCCTCCAGAACGCGCAGGCCATGACGTGCGGCGATATCCAGAATGCGCGGATAATCCGCCGGCAGGCCGAACAGGTCCACCGGGATCACCACCGCGGGCCTCAGCCGTCCCTCGGCCTTAACCCGGCAAACGGCGGCTTCCAGCGCGTCGGGGTCGAGGTTGAAGGTGTCCAGGCGAATGTCCACCGGAATCATCTCCGCGCCCACGGTGGTGGCGCAACCGGCGGAGGCGAAGTAGGTGAAGTCCGGTACGAACACCGCGTCGCCCGGTCCTACGCCCCACAGCATGAGCGCGAGCACCAGCGCATCGGTCCCGTTTCCGCAGGTCACGCAATGGCGCCGTCCCACGTCGCGGGCCAATGCATCCTCCAGCTCGCTCACCTGCTCACCCAGGATAAAATGTCCCTTTTCCAGCACCGCGGCGATGCCGGCGTCGATCTCGGCTTTCAGCGCGCGGTACTGCGCGCCCAGATCATGAAACTGCATCTATTTGACCTCCCTCAGCCCTTCCCCGTCGGGAAGAAAGCGCCGTCCGCATTCCGGGCACACCAGCGCGCCGCGCAGAAGCGCCCCACAGGTACACACAAAGCCGTGCGGCCGGGCGGGCACGCCCAGCATGAGGACATGAGGCGGCACGTCGCAGGCGACCACCGCGCCCGCACCGATCATGGCGCAGCGCCCGATTCGGTGGCCGCAGACCACGGTGGCGTTGGCCCCGATGCTGGCGCCGTCCTCCACCACGGTGGGCACGAAGCGCGCGGAGCCCTTGGGAAAGAGAGCGCGGGGGGTCAGGTCGTTGGTAAATACGCAGCTGGGGCCGCAGAATACCCCGCGGCCCAGCGTGACGCCCTGATAGACGCTCACATTGTTTTGCAGCTTGCAGCCGTCACCGATGGTCACGTGCTGGCCCACATAGCCGTTCTGGCCGATGGAGCAACCCGCGCCCACTTTGGCGGTGCCTTCGATGTGGCAGAAGTGCCATACCTTCGTGCCTTCGCCAATCTTTGCTCCCTCATCCACCACAGCGGTGGGGTGGATGTATGCGCTCATCGGCCGAATCTCCCCTCAAAATCCGTCGCGGCGCAGTCCGCAAGGGGCAGGCGCACCGGCCGGTGCGCCGCCGCCGACAGATAGATGGCCAGCACCAGTTCCAGCGCGCGCATACCGGCCCGGCCGTCCACATAGGGGGCGCGGTCCTCACGAATGGCGGCGATCACATCGGCGTACAGGGGCGTATGGCCGTAACCGTACACATTGGGCGGGTTCTCGCCAAACTGCATCTTGATGGTGGCAGGGTCGCCGCGGCCGTCGCGGAAATCCCACTCCTCGATGATGTTGACGCTCTTGCCGCCGGCCTTGACGGTGCCGTTTTCGCCAAAAAGGTAAAGGGTTTCCTCCAGGTTGTGGGGATAGACGTTGGTGGTGCCCTCCACGACGCCATAGGCCCCGCTTTCAAAGCGCACCAGCGCGAGCCCCAGGTCCTCGGCCTGAATGTAGGGATGGTTAAGGTTGGCGGTATAGGCGATGACCTCGGTCACGCCGTCGCCCAGCATCCAGCGCAGCAGGTCGATGCTGTGGATGCACTGATTCATCAGCGCCCCGCCGTCCATGGCCCAGGTGCCGCGCCAGGGGGCCTGCCGGTAGTATTCCTCGCCCCGGTTCCAGCGCACATGCACCGTGCCGTGCAGCATGCGCCCGAAGCGCTTTTCCTCCACGGCGGAGCGGATCTTCTGAATGGATTTGTTGAAGCGGTTCTGATGGCACGCGCAGAGCTTCAGCCCCCGCGCATCCGCTTCGGCAATCAGCGCGCGTGCATCCGCCAGCGACAGGGCCAGCGGCTTTTCGATGATTACATTGGAACCCGCGCGCAGCACATCCAGCCCCACCTGTGCGTGCAGGCCGCTTTCGGTGGCCACGGCGCACAGCTGCGGAGCCTCTTTGGCAAGCAACTCGCGATGGTCCGTATAGCGGCGCACACGGGCGCGGTCCTGCTCCGGCAGGGGCCGAAGCACGGCCTCCATGCGTTCGGAAACGGGGTCGCATACGGCGCACAGCTCCAGATCCTCCGCGTTGTTCAGGTATGCCGCGATGTGGTTGGGCGCGATTCGCCCGCACCCGATGAGCGCATAGCGCAGTTTTTCCCTCATGATGAAGCGGCCTCTCCTTTCGCGGCTCACAGAACGCGGATGTTCTCGCGCTTTTTCACGTTCTTCATGGCGTTTTTGGTATCAAAGATCAGGCTGGCGTGCTCGGCCACAAAGTCATAATCCACGCAGGTATGCGCGGTGGTCACCATCACCAGGTCCGCGCTTTCCAATGCGGCCTTGTCAAGGGCCGGGATGCGGTGCTCCTCCTGACCCTGATAGCGGTAAGATTCCACATAGGGGTCATAGTAGCTGACCTGCGCGCCGAGCTTGCGCAGGCTCTCGATCACGCGCAGGGCGGGGCTTTCGCGGTAGTCGTCGATATCCTGCTTGTAGGCCACGCCCAGCACCAGCACCTTCGCTCCGTTCATGGCCTTCCTGCGCTCGTTGAGCGCGCCCATGGCACGCTGCGCGCAGTATTCGGGCATGCGGTCGTTGATGATCATGCTGCTTTCGATCATGGAGGTGTGGAAGCCGAACTCGCGGGCCTTCCAGCTCAGATAGTACGGGTCCAGCGGGATGCAGTGCCCGCCCAGGCCGGGGCCGGGGTAGAAGGCCTGAAAGCCGTAGGGCTTGGATTTGGCTGCCTCGACAACCTCCCAGATGTTGATGCCCATGCGGTTGCACAGGATGGCCAGCTCGTTGATCAGGCCGATGTTGACGTTGCGATAGGTGTTTTCAAGGATCTTTTCCATTTCGGCCACGGCGGGGCTGCTCACGCGGTGCACCGGCGCCTCCAGAACGGCCTCGTAGAGCGTGGCGGCGATGTCGGTGCATTCGGGGGTGACGCCGCCGACCACCTTGGGGGTGTTCTTGGTTTTGTAGATGGCGTTGCCGGGGTCCACGCGTTCGGGCGAGAAAGCCAGGAAAAAGTCCACGCCGCACTTGAGGCCGCTTTTTTCCAGAATGGGACGGAGCATTTCCTCGGTGGTGCCGGGATAGGTGGTGGACTCCAGAACGACGAGCATATCGCGGTGCATATGGGGCATGATGCTTTCCGCCGAGGAGCGCACATAGCTGATATCGGGCTGCTGGTGCGCGTCCAACGGGGTGGGCACGGCAATGCACACGCAGTCGCACGAGGCCACGGAGGCAAAGTCCGTGGTGGCGCGCAGCATTCCTTCCTCCACGATCTTTTTCAGGTCGCTGTCTACCACGTCGCCGATGTAGTTGTGTCCCTGATTGACCATATCCACCTTCTGGGGCTGCACGTCAAAGCCGATCACATGGAAACCGGCCTTGGCCTTTTCCACCGCGAGCGGAAGCCCGACATAGCCCAGTCCAACCACGCCAAGGGTGACGCTACGGTCGAGTATCTTTTGCTTCAAAACCGACATGCTTTCATTCTCCTTACTTGCGTATGAAATCGCCCGAAAGGCGGCATGATCCATGGTTTATGATACCGCACGGCCGCCGGAAAGTCAATCTTGGCCACCGGAGAGGTACAGGAAGAAATCGCATTCCAGCCGGCCGTTGTACAGCCTGCGCTTTTTATCTGCGCGGCGGCCAAAGGCGCGCTCAAATCCGGGATCGGCGGAGAGGGCGCACAGCCTCCAGCCGGGGTGGCGCCTGATAAGCAAGCCCAGCTCGCGGTACAGGGCGCGCGCGCCCTCGCGATCGCTCAGGCGTTCGCCATAGGGCGGGTTGAGCAGGAACACCCCGGCGGGGCCTTCCAGCGTGAGCGTCTTGAGGTCCTGGCGGTGTACGCGGACGCGACCCTCCAGCCCTGCCTGGCGGATATGCCTTCCGCACAGCGCAAGCGCTTCGGGGTCAATGTCGCTGCCGGCGATGGATAGCGGCGCGTCCGGACGGAAGGCCTCCCGCGCCTCGCGCCGCAGGGCCTCCATCCCTGCCCGGTCCATAAAGGGATAGCTTTCGCAGGCAAAGGAGCGCGTGAGGCCCGGCGCGCGGGACGTGGCCTTGAAGGCCGCCTCAATGAGCAGCGTGCCCGTGCCGCAGCAGGGATCGTAGAGAGGCATGCCGGGCCGCCAGGGGCTGAGGTCCACCAGGGCGGCGGCCAGCGTTTCCCGCAGGGGAGCCTCGCCGTTCCAGGTGCGGTAGCCGCGCCGGTTGAGCGCCTCGCCGCTCATGTCCAGCGTGACGCGCGCGCGGTCGTTGACCACCGACACGCCGATGGGAAAGCGCGCGCCCGTCTCCGGCAGGCGTGAAACGCCCAGCCGCTCCATCATCCGCCGCACGATGGCCTTCTTGCTCACCGCCTGACAGTCGCGCACGCTCATCAGGCGGCTACGCACGCACTTGCCGCTGACATGAATGGCTGCGTCCCGCGTAAGGAGACGCTCCCATGCGACGCTCCCCACGAGCTGGAACAGGTCCTCGAAGGTGACGGCCTCGCGCTCGGCCAGCACCAGCAGTACGCGGTCGGCGGTGCGCAGGTGCAGATTTGCGCGGAAGGCGTCCAGAAAGGTCCCCTCAAAGCGCGCACCGCCGTTTTCCGCCTTGGCGGGAAGGCCCATGCGCTTCAATTCGCCTGCCACCACGCCCTCCAGCCCGAAGGCCGCCGTCGCCAAAAAGGTGTTGGCCACACCTCATTCCTCCATTCGTAGCATATCAACAAAAAATTATATCATGGCATGGGCAGGCAAACAAGCGGACATGCTAATTTACGAACAAAACTCCCGGCTTGGAGAAAGGACGGATGAAGGATGCTTGCAGCCTTTCTGGCAGGCGCGGCCGCCTATCCGATGGTGGAGCTGGCCTGGCGCGGGCGCACCCATCCCGCGATGGCGCTGGCGGGCGGCGTCTCGCTTTCCATGCTCCGCGGCCTCAGCCGCGTGCAAAAAAGCCGCCCCCTCTGGCAGCAGGCGCTGCTGGGCGGTCTTATGATTACGGGGATGGAATATGCCTTTGGCATCGCCTTCAACCGGCGGCATCAGATTTGGGACTACCGGCGCATGCCGGCCAATCTGCGCGGGCAGATCTGCCTGCCCTTTACGCTGGCCTGGTGCGGGCTGAGCGCTCTGGCGCTGGGCGGCATGCGCATGCTCAAGCCCTAAAGCTCGCGGGCCAGAATATCGGCGATGTAGCGGCTGGCGTGTCCATCGCCGTAGGGATTGACGGCGTGTTCCATCTCGTGGTAGGCGGCAGGGTCGGTCAGCAGCTCCCGCACGGCGGCATAGATGGTGTTTTCATCCGTTCCCACCAGCTTGAGCGTGCCGGCCACCACCCCCTCGGGGCGCTCGGTGGTATCGCGCATCACCAGCACGGGCTTGCCCAGCGCCGGAGCCTCCTCCTGGATGCCGCCGCTGTCGGTCATGATGAGATAGGCGTGGGCCATCACATTGTGAAAATCCAGCACGTCCAGCGGCTCAATCATGTGGATGCGCTCCTGGCCGCCGAAACAGGCGCGGGCCATCTCCCGCACTGCGGGATTCTTGTGCATGGGATAGATCACCTTGAGATCGGGCGTTTCATCCACGATGCGGCGAATGGCCCGGAACATCTCCCGCATGGGCTCGCCCAGGTTTTCGCGGCGGTGCGCCGTGAGCAGAATGAGCCGGCTGCCGCGTGCCCATTCGATTTCCGGATGGGTGTAATCGCTTCTGACGGTGGTGTCCAGCGCATCGATCACCGTGTTGCCGGTTACGAAGATATGCTCGGCGGGCTTGCCCTCCTTGAGGAGGTTTTGCCGGCTCAGCTCCGTGGGCGCAAAGTAAAACCGGGCGATGAGATCCACCGCCTGGCGGTTGAACTCCTCCGGAAAGGGGGAATACAGGTTGTAGGTCCTCAGCCCTGCCTCCACGTGTCCCACGGGAATCTGAAGATAGAAGCACGCCAGCGCCGTGACAAACGCAGTGGAGGTATCGCCATGCACCAGCACGACATCGGGCTTTTCCGACTCCAGAATGGCGCGCAGCTTTTCCAGAATGCTCACTGTGACGTCAAAGAGCGTCTGCTTGTCGCGCATGATGGCCAGGTCGTATTGGGGCGTTACCTGAAAGCATTGTAAAATCTGATCCAGCATTTCCCTGTGCTGGCCGGTGACACATACCACCGTTTCAAATTCGGGGCGCCGCTTCAGTTCCAGAATCAGGGGACACATCTTGATCGCCTCCGGCCTGGTGCCGAAGATGAGCATGACCTTTTTCATTTGCATACCTCAAATTTGCCGCGCAAGCGGTCCGCGCTCATACGCGTTCAGTCGTTTCCTGCCACAGTTTCAGCATGCACCGCATACGCGCCTCCGCCTCCCCGCCCTCCTGGGAGGAGTGGAACGAAACCGCACCGCCCGGTCCGGGAGAGAGGAGGCCTTCCTCCTCCAGACGGCGGCGCAGCTGGCGCGCGGTGCCGAGGTTGCCGTCGATGAGCGGAGTGCCCGGCGCAAAGCAGCGGGAGATGGCCCCCCGCAAAAAGGGATAATGCGTGCAGCCCAGCACCACGGCCTTGACGGGCATTCCCCGAACGGAAGCAAGGAGCCTGTCCAGCAGGCCTTCCACCTTGGGGCCGGAAAACACGCCGGCCTCCACGCATTCCATCAGCCCCGGACAGGGAACGGGTAGGGCGTTTTGCCCGTAGCGCTCCATCAGGCGCAAAAATTTGGGCTGCGTGAGCGTCATGTGCGTGGCCATCACCACCACGTACCCGTCTCCGGGCAGGAGCGAAGCGGGCTTGAGCGCCGGTTCCATGCCGATGACCGGCATGTGCAGCTCCTGCCGAAGCGGCCCGGCGGCCGCGCTGGTAGCCGTGTTGCAGGCGATCACCACCGCCTTGCAGTCCATGGCGATCAGCTTGTCCACCGCCAAATGCGTAAGCCGGAGCACCTCTTCCGGCCGCTTGTCGCCATAGGGAATGTTGCGGGTATCGCCGTAATAGACGAAGTTTTCCTCCGGCAGCACGTCCAGCATCTGCCCCAGTACGCTGATGCCGCCCAGGCCGCTGTCAAATATGCCTACCGGCCGACGATCCACCGCTTTCCACCTCCGTCCCCGATTATACCCGCTGCCCTCCTTTTTTTCAAGTATTCCGGGGCCGTTTGTGTCAAAGCGCCAGCACCTGCACGATGGCGTCCGCCAGGTAGGGCATGGCGGCCAGCACTTCCTCAAGGGTGTTGCGGTTGTTGCCGGCCTCCACCAGCACGCATCCTACGGCCACATGCTGGTTAAATCGTCCGCTTTTCACACACACGTCCCGGCACAGGCCGTCCACCTGGGCGTTGAGGTCGTCCGTCACGTCCTGGGCGATGGCCAGGTTCGCCTCCCAGTCCGGCCGCTGGTCAAAGCCCTCGGAGGTCTGCCCCTCTCCCTTGCCGATGAGCAGCATCAGCTTGGCCGCTTCGACGCCGCCGGCATTCACGGTGTTGGGGCCGGTCTGCGACTCGGCATAGGCGTCCCGGTGCAGGTCGATGTACAGGTCGTAGCGCTCGCCCGCCGCCTGGCGCTTTTCAAGCATCTCCAGCGACCGCGTGTAGGCGCTGCTCAGGTTGGGCGGCTCGAAGGCCGTCACGTCATGCACGACTTCCACGCCCAGGCTGCGCAGCAGCGCGGCCAGCTCCTCGCCCACGCGCACCACATTGTGCGCGCTGTCGGCAGTGCGCCACTTCTCCGTCTCCTCATAGGGATCGTCCTGCGTCTGCTCGTAGGCCTCGTAGGTGTGCGTGTGATAGATGAGCACGCGCTTGCGCGGGGTTTCCGTCTCAGCGCCCAAAAGCCGGATCATAAAGCCGGCCTCTTCCGGGGGCGCGGGCGTCGCCGCCGGGCCGTCCGTCTCCCGGGGGGCTGCGGAGACGGCAAACAGGTTCTCGCTTACCTCGTCCGTCCAGGCGGAAAGCGCCGCCACAACCTCGCCGCTGCGCACACTGGCCGGCAGGTTCAGGCCCGCGGCCGCTCCCAGCAGCACCGCCGCCAGGAGGACTGCCGCCAATCGGATTTTCTGCTGCCTGTTCATCCGGGTCACCGCCTTTTGCGTTCTTCCCGGTAGGATATGCTAGCCCTGTATGTAAGTATGCAGCGTATCGGGGTCTATATCCGGCTGAAGGGCCTGATTGATGCCGTCGCTCAGCAGCGCGGCCACGTGCAAAACCAGCTCGTCTATCTCGCGCGGGGTGACGACCATATCGCCCAGGAATCCTTCCGACACCTGCCGGAGCAGCTGCTGCGCCGCCTCCTCGTGCCCGCGGGCCAACAGGCCGTATTCGTCGATCAGGTGCGCCATGGCGTCGCGCGCGATGGTGGAGGCGTAGACCACCATGGGCACCCCCACGGCGATCACCTTTACCCCCAGCGTTTCCTCCGTCAGGCCCAGACGGTGGTTCCCCACGCCGCTGCCCGGCTCGATGCCCGTATCGGTGATCTGCACCGTGGTGCAGATGCGCTCGCTCTCAAAGGCGGCTAGCGCGTCGATGGCGATGACCGCCGAGGGACGGACATGGCGCACCAGCCCGCGGCACAATTCCGCCGTCTCGATACCCGTCAGCCCCAGCACGCCGGGCGCGATGGCGCTCACTCCCCGCAGCCTGCCGCGCAGCTCCCGGGCCATGGCCTGCCGCAGGTGGCGCGTCACCAGCATGCGCTCCACCACGCGAGTACCCAGCGCGTCGGCGGTTACGTTGCGGTTGCCAAGCCCCACCACCAGCACCTCGCCCTCGCGGGGCAGCAGGCTTCTGACTCCCTGCGCCACCAGCGCGGCCAGCAGCTTCTGGGTGTGCGCGTCGCAGCGGGGCAGGTCGCGGTATTCCAGGGTGATGTATTCGCCCGTGTGCCGGCCCAGCAGCTCGGCCGCGCGCTCCTTCTCGATGCGGATGCGGGTGTGCGTGATGCCGCCCAGATGATGCGTGCTCACGCGCACGCCCTCCACCCGTCCGCCGCCCTCGTCGATGCATTCCATGGCCAGATCCGTCCGAAATCCGCGCATGCTCCTCTTCCCCCATCCTGCCTGAAACGCGCGCGCAAAAAAGCCGCGCATGCGTTTTCCTATAGCATGCGCGGACCGGGGAAAAACATACGTCAGCCTTCGTAATGCAGAGCCTCGATGGGGCGGAGTTTGCTGGCCTTGTTGGCCGGATACATGCCGAATACCACGCCGATGAACACCGAAAACGCGATGGCCATCCACGCCACGTTGACGGGAATCGTCAGCGTCATCTGCAATACGGGCGCGAGGGCCTTGACGGCAACCACCGAGATGGCCAGTCCCAGCAGCCCGCCCATGAGGCTGACCACCAGGGACTCGATGAGAAACTGCATCAGGATGTTGCCCCGCGCCGCGCCGATGGCCTTGCGGATGCCGATTTCCCGCGTGCGCTCGCTGACGCTGACCAGCATGATGTTCATGATGCCGATGCCGCCCACCAGCAGCGAAATCGCCGCGATGCCGCCCAGCATGAGGGTGAGGGTGTTGGTAGTTTCGCTGAGGGTAGAGAGCATCTCGGTCTGGTTAAAAACGCTGTACTGCGTGCCGAAGGAACGGGTATTGTAGTTTTCAAACGCCTTTTCGAGGTAACTTTCCACCGCGGCCTGCGCCTGCTCGACCTGCGCCGAGGAGGCGGCGGACACGTAGAAGGAAGAGATGGAGGTCTGATTGGAAAGGCGCTGGGCCAGGGTAAAGGGAATCAGAATCTGGTTATCGTTGCTGCCCGACGCGCTGGAGCCCACCTCCGCCAGCACGCCCACCACGGTGAGGGTATAGCCGTTGAGTGAAAAGGTTTCGCCCACGGCATGCGTGGTGCCGTACATCTCCGTGGCCGCCTCCGAGCCGATCACCGCCACGAAGCTTCGGTTGTCGATATCGGGTTGCTGGAGGAAGCGGCCCTCCGCCACGGTCCAGTTGCGGATGCTCTCGTAGCCGGGGGTGGTGCCCTGCACCACGCCGTCGTCGTAGGTGGTCGTGCCCGCCTTGACGGTGCCGCTGACGCTGGAAATAGGGGCCACGTAGGAGATGGCCTCGTTCTGCGCCAGTTCGTTGAGGCTGTCCAGATCAATGGGGTTCATGCGGCGGGCGTTGATGTTGGCGGTGATGAGGTTGGTGCCCATGCCTTCGATGCTTTCGACCACGGAGCTGTTGGCCCCCTGGCCGATGGAGACCAGCACCACGATGGCCACCACGCCGATCACCACGCCAAGGATGGTGAGAAACGAGCGCATCTTGTTGCCCGCAATGGCCTTGACGGCCATCTTAAACGACTGGTAGATCATCCTGGGGCACCTCCTGATTCTCGTAGAGCTGGCCGTCCTCGATGCGGATGACGCGCTCGGCGCTTTGAGCTACCTTGGGGTCGTGCGTGATGAGCACGATGGTGTTGCCCGCCTGGTGCAGTTCGCGGAAGATCTGCAGAATTTCACGTCCGGTTTTTTTGTCCAGATTGCCGGTGGGCTCATCGGCCAGAATCAGGGAGGGTTTGACCGCGATGGCCCGCGCGATGGCGCAGCGCTGCTGCTGGCCGCCGGAGAGCTGCGCGGGCCGGTGCTTCATGCGCTGGCCCAGACCCACGCGCTCCAGCGCCTCGCGCGCCGCCGCCCGCCGCTGCGATACGCCCACGCCCTGGTAGATCAGGGGCAGTTCGACATTTTCGAGCGCGGAGAGCTTGGGCAGGAGGTTGAATCCCTGAAAAATGAAGCCAATCTGCCGGTTGCGGATACGGGCCAGCTGGCGCTCGCGGTACTTCTGGATGGGCTTGTCATTGAGCATATAGCTGCCGCTGTCGGCGGTATCCAGACAGCCGATGATGTTCATCAGCGTGCTCTTGCCGCTGCCGGAAGGGCCGATGATGGCCACGTATTCGCCCTTGTCCACGTGCAGGGAAATGTGGTTGAGCGCATAGATGGTTTCTCCTCCCAGGGTGTAGCGCTTGACCACGTCCGTCATGTCAATCATGCTGCTTAGCCCCCTCAGTTGCCGCGCGTCCGGCCGCCGCCCGCGGGCGCTCCGCCGCCGGAGGGCATGCCGCCGTCAAACGAACCGCCGGGCATGCCGCCGCCCATGTCCATCATCATGCCGCCCATCCCGTTTTCGCGGCTGTCGGTGGTGGAGGTGCTGGCCTCGCGGGTAATGAGCACCACATCGCCTTCGCTCAGGCCGCTGAGGACCTCGGCATAGTTTTCGTCGCTCAGGCCGGTTTCCACAGCGGTGCGCACGCCGGGCTCGCCATCGGCCGCACTGTCGGACTTGAGCCATACATAGCTTTCCCCACGGGAGGTGTTCAGCGCCGCGATAGGCACCAGCAGCACGTTTTCGCGTTCCTCCACCAGAATGGTGGCGGTGCCGTTCATGCCCAGCTTGAGCTGATCGTCGCCCTCGATGGTGAGGGTTACGTCATAGACGGTCACGCCGCTGGTGGCGGTGCCGATCTGGCTGATCTTGCTGACCGTGCCCGCATAGGTATGATCGGTGATGGCGTCCATGGCCAGTTCCACGTTCTGCCCGACCTCAACGCTGGTGATGTCCAGTTCATCCACGCTGACGACCATTTCCTTTTCGTCGCCCACATAGAGGGACACCAGCACCGTATCGGCGGCCTGCTCGGTGGCCGAAGCCGCCACGATGGAGGCTACGATGCCGTCCTGAGGCGCGGTGATTGCGCCGGCGTCGCGCAGGGCCTTCATCTCCTTGATCTGCGCCGTCTGCTGGGCGCGGGTTTCCAGCAGCGCCTGATAGCTGTCACTGACCGGCACGTTGATCAGGTAGCAGATGCGGTTGCCCTCCCACTTGCGGTCGTTCTCCTCGATGAACACGCTGTGGATATAGCCTTTTTCAGAGGTGGTCAGCTCATAGGGCATGTGGATATGCGCCGTGGCCGTGCCCAGGGTTTCGCCCTTGTAGACGATCTCCACCTCGCCGCCCTCCTCGCTGTAGGCGTCGGAGAAGGTGATGGTGGCCATGCCGTTTTCCAGGGCACGCACGGTGCCGTCCAGCGTCACGCGGTCGACCTTGACGGTCACGGTGTCGTCGATCTCCCAGTCCTCCTGAGCGGGGAATTCCACGTACATCCACCCATCCAGGGACAGAAGGACGATTGCGCCGTACTGATCCATCACGTCCTGAATATAGGCGCCCTCGGTGAGATAAACCTCCTTGACACGGCCATACTGCGGCATCTTGAGATACGTCGTGGAGGAATAGTCCTCCGCCAGCGTGGCGATTTCGGTTTCTGTGGTCTCAAGCTCCGTTTCCAGCGTTTCAATGGTGGTTTGCAGGGCCACGGCGTCAATGTTCAAAAGCGGCTGCCCGGCGGTCACGGTGTCGCCCGCTTCCACCAGCGCATCCGTCACCGTCACGGCATAGTCCAGCGCCACATCATCGGTCTGGCTGATGGACAGCGTGCCCGTACCTGTGACCGTCTTGGAAAGGGACCCGGTGGAAACGGTATATTCCGTATAGGTGCTGCCATCCGTGGCCTGCGCGGCCACAGCCTGCCGTGACTGGTAATACCGGTAGCCAAAGAATCCCGCGGCGGCCAGAACCACCAGCACTGCCAGCGTTTTGAGGACCTTTTTCATGGAAAAAACCTCCTGCTATCAGGCGTATTTGTTTGCTGCCGCTTTATGGTATCGGTCGTACCTTTTCAACGCATGACGGTTTTGTGAAAATTGGGTGTTGGAAGTGGCATAAAAAAAGCCCCCTGAAGGGGCATGGCATCTTGGAAAGGTTATGGTTTCAGAGGGAACAGGCCCTATTTTGCATTCATTCGCTTCCAAAACTGAATGCCGAATTTCAGAAATACCGCGATGTAAACAGCCAGAATCAGCAGGTATACGACCGTCACAAACCGGCTGAATGGCTCTGTCCGCTGGCCTTCGACGATCAGCACGGGTACGATCACCAGCAGCAAAATGGCCACGAGCGGCAGCATGCGCCCCTTGAGCACCCGCTCCATCATCTCCAGGCGGGATGCGTCGTCGCAGAAGATTTCCGCGTCACGCTCCGACGCGGGCGCGGGCTTTCGGAAATAGCTGTAGCCCACATAATCCTGCACGTACTCCCAGCCGCAGTCACGGAACATCTGCACATAGTCTTCGCGGTGCGCGCGGCCTTCCGGGTTGTAATCCAGCCGGTACACCACCTCCTGCGGCTCGCAGCGTTCAAAGCCGTACACGCCGGGCAGCCTCACCCCTGTGAACCGCCACCCCTCCCGGTGCCTCTGGCTGAGATACGCCTCTTCCTTTTCCCATTCAGCCACGGTAAAAAACCGAAATTCCGTCTTTCGCTCCCGCATGCTCAGCGCGCCTCCTTCATGGTTTGATACAGCCGCTCGATTCGCTTCATCTCCAGTTCCAAGACCTCCGTGCCCAGCGGCGTAATCTCATAGATCCTTCGCTTTTCCTCCTCCCGGACAAAGCGGATCAGCCCGTCCTTTTCCATTTTGGACAGACTGCCGTACATCGTGCCCGGGCTTAAGCAGATTTCCCCGTGGGTCAGACATTTGACCTTCTGCACGATACCGTAGCCGTGCTGTTGCTCACGAAGGCACAGCAGAATGTAAAATCCGGTTTCCGTCATCGGCACATACACCTTGCGAATATGTGCGTCCATGACGCCTCACCTCCCGCAGTACGATATATCGCAGTACGATGTATCGATGTGAGTATAGCACAACCCTGCCGGGGCGTCAAGACCGGTGGCATAAAAAATGCGGGGACGCTTCGTGCGAAGCGCCCCCGCAACAGACTGTCAATCAAACTTCCGGGAGGTTCGGAGGGCCGGCAGGCCCTCTGAGCTGAATTCGTATCGCCCGGCTTTGGCGGGCGGGGAGTTTGCGCCCCCGCATGGAATACCTCTACCGCATGTTGTCAATCAGCCACTGCATCAGCTTGAGGGTATTGTCCAGGTTTCCGCCGCTGGCCAGCAGGCCCATCACGCAGCCCTCCGGGTTGATGCCGTAGGCCTCCAGACCCGTCAGACTGTCGGTGGGCACGCCCATGAGGTATTTCTTGCCGGTTTCGGAGTCTGTCACATAGCCTGCCGTCAGATCGATATCACCCGTTGTCAGCGCGCCGCTTTCGATGTAGGGCGTCAGCTGCGCCATGGCGCCGCCGGAAGCCAGATTTTGAAACGGTTCCCGCTGAAGCAGATACAGGTCGCCCTGGCCTGCGCTGGACCACACCATCAGCTGCATATCGCCATAGGTCTGGTCGTAGGCAACGGAGGTGAAGGTGACCTCCTCCATGTCGGGAAACAGCTCAAGGCGCAGCTGCTCCAACAGTGCGTCCAGCTTGTCCTGGGCCTGTGGAGCCACCACACCCTGGCAGTACCATTCCACTTTGAGGGATTCGGGACTGCGGTAGCGGGTGGTGGTATACAGCAGGTTCCAGCCGAAAATCGCCAGACACACCAGCAGCACATACTGCCACCAGGCATAATGAAAATGGGTGCGGATGCGTTCTCTGGTAATGGGGAGTCTCATAGGCATTCATCCTCCAAAGGGTGTTGAAAGCACTATACTGCCTTGCGCAGCGTATGTCAAGGTGGAGGAAGGACCAAATGCACAGATGCGGCATAGGATGCCTGGGGATCAATCCCCCGGAAGGAGGTAACACGCATGGGTGTTACAAACTCAAACAAAGTGATCAGTACGGACCGCATCGCCTGCGATGGCTCGCTCCGCGTGACGCCGGCGCTGACGGCCGCCCCCGATATTCTGACCAATCCGACCGATATTGTCCTGGTGCTGGACCGCTCCGGCAGCATGGCCGGCGCAGCCAGACTCTTTCGACACGCTGTCTGTTTTCGGAACAGTAAAGGTAAGTGGTGATATGGACACAGATGTGGTCTTTACCGATGTTGAAACGGGAGAGAAATACACAATCGGATACATTACGCATGGTATGACGGAAAAAATCAAGCTCGAAAGAGGAAAATGGTACAGTGTTGCGGGCAGTGGTAATCTTACGGTAAAGCCGATCAATGTTCGGGTGGAATAAATTTGATTTATCTGATAGTTGACCCGGTGATAGAGGGCTTACCCTCCAGCATGGCGAGGATTTCTCTCAAATAGTCTTT
>UQEF01000018.1 GCA_900540045.1 uncultured Eubacteriales bacterium
CAACCAGCTGCTGGTGGAGATGGACGGCTTTACGATGAACGAGGGCGTCATCGTCATGGCGGCCACCAACCGCCGCGATATCCTCGACCCCGCCCTGCTGCGTCCCGGCCGCTTCGACCGGCAGGTGACCGTAAACTATCCGGATTTGGAAGGTCGCGTGGATATCCTCAAGGTGCACAGCCGCGGCAAGGCGCTGGAAAAGGACGTCGATCTGGAGAACATCGCCAAGCGCATGCCCTATTCCAGCGGCGCCGATCTGGAAAACGTGATGAATGAAGGCGCCATTCTGGCCGTACGCCGCAAGAAGAAAAAGATCAGCCAGCAGGATCTGGTGGACGCGGTGAGCCGCGTGCAGATGGGTCCCGAAAAGCGCAGCCACAAGGTAACCCCGCGTGACCGCAAGACCACCGCCTATCATGAAGCCGGTCATGCGGTGATCGCCAATCTCCTGCCTGAATGCGACGACGTGCATCTGGTCACCATCGTGCCGCGCGGCCAGGCGGGCGGCTATACGCTCAGCCTGCCCAGCGAGGAAAACGACAACTACAGCCGCACCGCCCTGCTGGGCATGGTCACCATGGCGCTGGGCGGACACGCGGCCGAGCATGTGTCGCTCGATGATATCTACACCGGCGCTTCCAGCGACATCAAGCGCGCTACCGAGCTGTGCCGCCGGATGGTGACGCAGTTCGGCATGAGCGATTCCATCGGCACCATGTACCTGGGCAGCGACCAGGAGGTGTTCGTAGGCATGGAGTTCGGCCAGAGCCGCGAGTACAGCGAGCAGAGCGCCGCCGCGATAGATCAGGAGGTCAAGCGCCTGCTGGACGAGTGTTACGCGCGCGCCTGCAAGCTGCTCAAGGATCATATGGATAAGCTTATCGCCGTTGCCGAGGCGCTGTTGGAACGCGACACGCTGACCCGCGCGGACTTTGAGTGCGTGATGCGGGGCGAGCCGCTTCCGCCCATGACCGATGTGGAAAAGATGCAGCCCTCCAGCGAAGCGCAGGCCGATCCCACGCCGGATGCGCAGACCGATGGCGCGGTGAGCCCCGGCTTTGCCACCCAGGACGCGCAAGAGGATGGCGATCCCTTTGTGGAACCCCAGGACGGGGAATGAAGCCGTGAGCCGGGCGGACCTGCATGTGCACAGCAGTTATTCCGACGGGCTGAAAACCCCGGAGCGGCTTTGTGCCATCGCCGGCCGCCTGGGCATCACGCATCTGGCGCTGTGCGACCATGATACGGTGGACGGGCTGGACGCCATGGCACGGGCCGTCCGGGAGGAAAACCGGGCACGTGCATCGCGCGGCCAGCCCTTGCTCACGCTGATTCCCGGCGTGGAGATCAGCACCGGCCCCGGCGGACGCACGCACCTGCTGGCCTATGGCGCCAGTGGGCGAAACGCACCTCTGGCGGCGTTTCTGGCCGGCGTATCCGCGGAGCGCCGGATGCGCGCCGGGCGCATTCTGGATCGGCTGGCGGAAGCAGGCCTGACCGTAACGCCCAAGATGCGTACGCTTGCGGACATTCCCAGCGTGGGCCGTGCCCATTTTGCGCGCGCACTGGTGGAAAGCGGCCAGGCGCGCGACGTGCATCAGGCCTTTGATCGCTACCTGTCCGAGGGGCGGCCCGGATATGTGCCGCGCGCATCCCTTCCCACCGGCGATACGGTGGCGGCACTGAGCGGCATGGGACTGGTTGTGGTGCTGGCGCACCCCATGCGCCTGGAGATGGAACGGGAAGCCCTTTACGCGCTCATTCGGGAATGGAAGGCCCGCGGCCTCAGGGGTGTGGAGGCGTATCATCCCTCTGCCGGACGGCGCGGAGCGCGGCTGCTGGACGCCCTGGCACGGGAGGAAGGGCTGATGGTGACCGGCGGAAGCGATTATCATGGCGACGCGGGCACACGCGCCCGCATGGGCCGCCTGCCCTGCGGCTGGCGTACCTTGGAGCGCGACATAGCCGCGCTGATGGCGGCGGTGGATCTGGCCGCACCGATAGACCACTTGCAAAAGGAGCAGCAGGATGTATAACCAGGGATACCGTCCCCAGCCGGGGCAGACAAAGAGCGGCTATTACGATGCGCAAGGCAACTGGTATGTGCCCGCGCCCGGCCAGGGTCAGCCCGTCCAGCCGCAGAAGCGGCGCGCCTCCCAGCCGCCGCGGGACGCCGGCGGAAAGGGCAGGAAACCGCGCAAAAAGCGCAGCCTCAAATGGCAGCTCATCAAGGTGCTGCTGGTGCTGATCCTGCTGGCCGGCGCGGG
This sequence comes from uncultured Eubacteriales bacterium, assembly GCA_900540045.1. Taxonomy (GTDB): domain Bacteria; phylum Bacillota; class Clostridia; order Christensenellales; family Aristaeellaceae; genus Limiplasma; species Limiplasma merdipullorum. Next base: position 2,268 of record UQEF01000018.1, read on the forward strand.
TGTGTACGGCTACATCTGGAAAATTCAGAGCGATGTGCGCCCGTATCTCAACGTGTTTCTGGACAACGTGAGCGTGGACGGTATCGACCTCTCCGGCCTGACCTGGGCGGAGGGGAGCCAGCTGGTCTGGGACCATGTGAACCAGAAGCAAAACGGCTGGTATGTGCGCCTGCGCAACGCCAACGGACAGTACAAGGACATTACCGCCCAGACGCTGGGCATCTCTTTTGATCCCACGGCAGCGTTGAATGCTGCATGGGCCATCGGCCATGATGTGGACGGCGAGGAACGCAAGGACATCTTCCAGCTGAAGGAAGAGATCGAAGCGGCCCAGAACACCCAGAACGCCTTTTTCAGCGCTCAGCAGAGCGCGAATACCGCCCCCATCGACGAGATCTTGCAGACGCTGGAAACCGCTGCCTATCGTGCGCCCAGCGACGCCTATATTGTCAGCTTTAATCCCGATGACAGCGCCAATCCCTTTACCTTCCAGCAGGAGGTCTATGGCCAGCGGCTGGACACTACCGCCGTGCGCGAGCGCATCCTGCAGATGGTGCAGAACCTGGAAAGCGGCGAGGTGCTGCTTGAGCCCGAAACCATCGCGCCCAACGTGACCGTGGCCGATCTGCAAAAGACCGTGGAGCTGCGCTACCGCGCCACCACGCCGATTTCCAGCGCCTCTACCGAGGACCGCACCGAAAACATCCGTATCGCCTTTGCCAAGATCAACGGAATGAGCATTCCCAACGGCAGCAAGTTCAGCTTCAACGACACCGTCGGTCCCCGCAACTTCAGTACCGGCTTTTTGCCCGCCATCGAATATGCCTACGGGGCCGAGCAGTGGGGGTGGGGCGGCGGCGTATGCCAGGCCAGCACCACGGTGTATCTGGCGGCTATCCAGGGCGGCATGACCATCCTCAGCCGTGAGCCGCATTCCATGGCCGTCAGCTACACGGAATACGGCAAGGATGCCACCGTCAGCGACACCCGCGGCCGCGAGATCGACTTTTCCTTCCGCAACGAATCCGGCGGCACGGTGTATCTGGCGGCGCATGTCATCGGTTCGGGCAGAAAGAACCTTCAGTGCGAGGTGCGCCTCTACGGCCCGTCCCTCAACGGCACCACCTACGAGCTGGTGACGGAAACCGTCGAGGTTATCCCAAAGCCGGAGGAAGCCATCATGAAGGAAGACGAGGACGCCACCTACGTGACTTATGTGGATGAAACCAAAACCATCAAGGGCCGCGAGGGCTACAAGGTGGACGCCTATCTGATCACCTATGCGGACGGTGTGGAAACCGGCCGCGAAAAGGTCAGCAGCGACACCTATCCCGCCAAGGCGGATACCGTATACGTAGGCGTGACCCCACGGGAGGAAATGTGAAAACAACGCTGGGATGCATCCGCCGCGCGGATGAGGACTTTCATATGATTCAGCCGGGCGACCGCATTGGCGTGGGCGTGAGCGGAGGGAAGGACAGCCTGCTGCTCTTGCGCGCGCTGGCGCTGTACCGCTACGTGCGCCATCACGACTTTACCATGACGGTCCTGATGCTGACCATGGGCAGGGAAAAGCCGGATGCCTCCGCCATCGAGGCGCTGTGCCGCGAGCTGGATGTGCCCATCGTCATCCGTCATACCGAGATTTACGAGATTCTCTTTGAATGGCGCAAGGACCCCAATCCCTGCGCGCTGTGCGCCAAGATGCGCCGCGGCATGCTGTGCGACATGTGTACCGACAGGGGCCTGAACAAGCTGGCGCTGGGCCATCACCGTGAGGACGCGCTGGAGACGCTGATGATGAGCGTGATTTTCGAGGGGCGTCTGCACACCTTCCATCCCTGCTCCTATATGAGCCGCAGCAATCTGACGGTCATCCGTCCGCTGATCTATGTGCCGGAAAAGCACATCATCCACATGCGGCGCGAGCTGGACCTGCCCGTTATCAAAAATCCCTGTCCCGCCAATGGCCATACCAAGCGCCAGGAGATGAAGGATCTGCTGTCCTTCCTCTGCAAGCGGTATCCCAATTTAAAGGAAAGCATGCTCAGCGCTCTGAAAAATGAGGCGCAGTACGGCCTGTGGAACCGTTCGGGCCCGGGCGTTGACGCTCCGGCAGAAAGGTGATACACTGGAGCGCATCCCATTTTTTGAAAGGAAGCTCACAGCGAATGAAACTGATCAATCAGGTTCTGCGCGGCGTGGTCATCGGTGTGGCAAACATCATCCCCGGCGTGTCCGGCGGCACGATGATGGTGTCAATGGGGATTTATGACACGCTGATTCACTGCATCACCCACCTTTTCAGCGAGTTCAGGCAGAGCGTGAAAACCCTGCTCCCCTACGCTGTGGGCATGCTGCTCGGCATCGTGGCGCTGGCCAGCCTGCTCAAATTCCTTTTCGCCAACTATCCCTTGCCTACCTCCACCACCTTCATCGGCCTCATCCTGGGCGGACTCAACCCGCTGCTGGCCAAGATCCGGCATAAAAAGCTGGGCGGCGTTTCCATCGGGGTGTTCGTGTTGTTCTTCGCGGGCATCATCGCCATGGCGCTCACCGGCGACGTATCCAACCCCGACACCATCACGGTGGATGTGGGGCAGATGGTCATTCTGCTGGTGATGGGCGCGGTTGCGGCTGCCACGATGATCATCCCCGGCGTATCGGGCAGCATGGTGCTGATGCTGCTGGGCTATTATCATCCCGTGCTCAACGCCGTGGACACCCTGAAAAACGCTGTATTCGGACTGGACTTTGCCGCCATGGGCGGTCCGGTTCTGATGCTGGTGCCCTTCTGTGTGGGCGTGGTGCTGGGTATCTTTGGCGTGGCGAAGCTGATTGAGTGGCTGTTGTCCCGCTTCCCCACGCAGACCTATTGCGCCGTGCTGGGGCTGGTGGTGGCTTCGCCCGTGGCGATCCTTCTGCGCACGGACATGACCGGTGTCAGCTGGCTCATGATCCTGATCAGCCTGGTCACCTTTGCCCTCGGCTTTGCGGCCGCGATGGCGCTGGCCCGCAGCAGCGCCGGTGCGGAGGAACCCAGGGCCTGACAATCCCATAGATACAGCCGTCTCCTGCGCGGGCACACGCCCGGGTGCCGGGGACGGCTTTTGCCAACAAAGGAGAGGGTACCGGCGCCCGGGTTCCCCGCCCCCTTGAAAGGGCTGCCATTTTCGGGTATACTGATAGTATTCGCTTGCAGTGGCAAGCTGTTTCTTCTTTCCTTACTTTCGATGTGCAGAAAGGTGCGTGCACAATATGGCGACGGACTTGGAAATCGCGCGCGAAGCAAAGCTGGAATCCATTGAAAACATCGCCCGGACCGCGGGCTTTCTGCCGGAGACCGTTTCTCCCTACGGACGTTATGTAGCCAAGATCGACCAGCGCGCATATGCGGATTTGCCGCAGCGCGCAAAGCTGGTGCTGGTCACGGCCATCAACCCCACCCCTGCGGGTGAGGGCAAAACCACCGTGTCCGTCGCCCTGGCCGACGGCATGCGCTGTATCGGCAAAAACGCCATGCTGGCCCTGCGCGAGCCGTCGCTGGGCCCGGTGTTTGGCATGAAGGGCGGCGCGACGGGCGGCGGCTATGCCCAGGTGGTGCCCATGGAGAGCATCAACCTGCACTTTACCGGCGACCTGCACGCCATCACCGCGGCCAACAACCTGCTGTGCGCCATGGTGGATAACCACATTCAGCAGGGCAACGCCCTGGGCATTGATCCCCGGCGGGTGTGTTTCCGCCATTGCCTGGATGTCAATGACCGGCAGCTGCGCCATATCGTGCAGGGCCTGGGCGGCACGCAGAACGGCACCCCGCGCGAGGACGGCTTTGACATCACCGCCGCCAGCGAGGTCATGGCCACCTTCTGTCTCGCTTCCAACCTCAAGGACCTCAAGGCGCGTCTGGGTCGCATCGTGGTCGCGCGCACGTATCAGGGCGCGCCGGTCACGGCGGGCGAGGTAGGCGCGGCGGGGGCGATGACGGCGCTTCTGCGCGACGCGTTCAGCCCCAACCTCATCCAGACCATCGGTCACACCCCCTGCCTGATGCATGGCGGACCCTTCGCCAACATCGCGCACGGCTGCAACAGCGTAGCCGCCACCCGGCTGGCGCTGCGGATGTCCGACTATACGGTGACGGAGGCGGGCTTCGGCGCGGATCTGGGCGCGGAAAAGTTCCTGGATATCAAATGCCGCATGAACGGCCTGTGGCCCAACGTGATCGTGCTGGTGGCCACGGTGCGCGCGCTCAAGCACCACGGCGGGGCCGCCAAGGGCACCTATGCCCAGCCCAACCCCGAAGCGCTCAAGGCCGGCATGGCCAACCTGCTCAGCCATGTGAAAAATATCCGCCAGGTATGGCAGACCCCTGTGGTGGTGGCGCTCAACCGCTTCGCCACCGATACGGCGGAGGAGCTGGATCTGGTCGCCGCTCAGCTTGCGGAGCAGGGTGTGGCCTGCGCTCCCTGCAACGGCTGGGCCGAGGGCGGCAAGGGGACCACGGAGCTGGCAAAGCTGGTTTGCGAAGCTGCCGACGCCAACCCCGCGCCGGTTCCCAGCTACACCTATCCCGATGAAGCCCCGCTCAAGGACAAAATCCGCGCGGTGGCTACCCGCATCTATCATGCCGCGGAGGTGAGCTTCGCGCCGCAGGCCCTCAAGGACCTGGCGCAGCTGGAGGCTGACGGATATGCCAGCTGCCCCGTGTGTATCGCCAAGACGCAGTATTCCATGAGCGACGACGCCTCCCGCCTGGGCGCGCCGGAGGGATATACCCTCACCATTCGCTCGGCACGGCTCAGCGCCGGTGCGGGATTCGTGGTGGCGTTTGCGGGCAGCATCATCGCCATGCCCGGCTTGCCCAAGGTTCCCGCCGCCCTTGGCATCGACGTGGACGATCAGGGCGAAATCACGGGCCTGTTCTGAGCTTTTCCATTGCATTCAGATGATTCTGCGCAGCACACCGCCAAGCGTTGTGCGCTTATAAGGAGGTTTCCCATGCAAAGCCTGCAAATGCAACTGTTACATCTGCTTCAGGAGGATTGCCGCCTGCCTTTGGAGAAATTGGCAGTGATGATCGGCTCCACCGTAGAGACCGTAGCGACCGTGATTGACGACATGGAGCGCAACGGCATCATCCTGCGCTATGCGCCCGTCATCAACTGGGACAAGACGGACCGCGAGCGCGTGGAGGCCATGATCGAGGTGCGCGTCACCCCGCAGCGCGACCAGGGCTTTGACGCCATCGCCGAGCGCATCTACCGTTTCGACGAGGTAAAATCGGTCTATCTCATGAGCGGGGCTTACGACCTTCTGCTGCTGGTGGAGGCGCATACCCTCAAGGAGCTGGCCTTCTTTGTCAGCACCAAACTCAGCACGCTGGAAACCGTCACGGGCACGGCAACGCATTTCGTGCTCAAGCGCTACAAAAGCGACGGCGTCATCTTTGAGGGCAATGATGGCGACAAGAGGCTGGTGGTGACGGCGTGAGCTTCGAACCTACGCGTTACCTGAACCAGACCATTCTGGCGGTGCCCAAGAGCGGTATCCGCAAATTCTTCGACGTAGCCGCCACCATGCCCGGCGCGATCTCGCTGGGCGTGGGCGAGCCGGACTTCGTCACGCCCTATCACATCCGCAATGCGGCCATCAACAGCCTCCTGGACGGCGAAACCGCCTATACCAGCAACTGGGGACTGCTGAGCCTGCGCGAGGAAATCGCTCGCTACATGCAGGACCGCTACCACCTGACCTATGATCCCGGGAAAGAAATTCTGGTCACGGTTGGCGCCAGCGAGGGCATTGATCTGAGCCTGCGCGTGCTGATGAACCCCGGCGATGAGGTGCTCATCCCCGAACCCAGTTACGTCAGCTATGCGCCGGGCGTGGTATTTGCGGGCGGCGTGCCCGTGCCCGTGCCCACCAGCGAACAGAACGGCTTTGCGCTGATGCCCGAAGCGCTGGACGCCGCCGTGACGCCCCGCACCAAGGCCGTGATTCTGCCCTATCCCAACAACCCCACCGGCGCGGTGCTGGACCGCCCGCTGCTGGAGCGCCTGCGCGACGTGTTTGTGGAAAATGACCTGATCGTGATCAGCGACGAGATCTATTCCGAGCTGACCTACACCGAGGAAGGCCATACCAGCATCGCCAGCCTGCCCGGCATGCACGAGCGCACCATCGTGCTCAACGGCTTCAGCAAGGCCTTTGCCATGACCGGCTGGCGCATGGGTTATCTGTGCGCGCCCGCCGCCTTTACCGATGTGATGTGCAAGATTCACCAGTACACCATCCTCTGCGCGCCCCGACAGGGCCAGGTAGCTGCGGAAGAGGCGCTGCGGCAGGGCCGGGAGGACGGCTATGCGGACGTGGTTTCCATGCGCGAAAGCTACAACCAGCGCCGCCGGCTGATGGTGGAGTCCTTCCGCGACATGGGCTTGAGCTGCTTTGAGCCGTTGGGCGCGTTCTACGTGTTCCCCGGCATTCAAAAGACCGGCCTGAGCAGCGAGGACTTCTGCCAGCGCCTCCTGCGCGAAAAGAAGGTCGTCACCGTGCCCGGCACGGCCTTTGGTGCCAGCGGCGAGGGCTACATTCGCTGCAGCTATGCCACCGGCATCGCCAAGCTCACCGAGGCGCTCGACCGCATGGCGGACTTTGTGGCGTCCCTGTAATTCCTTTCTGACCAGAACCCGGAGGTGGCCGAATGATTCCCAAGAACAAACGCTTCTCCCTCGCCCTCGTGCTCCTGATGTGCCTGACCCTGTGCCTGACCGCCCTTTCGGAGGGGGACACGGAGGAGGTTTCCATCACGATCTTTGACGAAAACGGCGAGGTCGTCGTGGGCGAGACCCCGGAGCCGGAGGTAACGCCGGAGCCGACGGTGGACCCCAGCTTGCCCGTGTACGAGGCGGACGGGTCCATTCTGCTCACCATGACGTTTGCCGGTGACATGACCATCGGCTCCAACGTCCAGTCCAGCGGGACCTCCATCTTTGAAAAGGAATTGGAGAAGCAGAAGGGCGACATCAATTTTCCCTTCCGCAATGTGCGCGACATTCTGCTGGCGGACGACCTGACCATGGTCAACTTCGAAGGCACGCTCACCACCGAGGGCCGCAACCCCGACAAGACGGGGAACGAGTTCCTTTTCCGCGCCGATCCCAGCTATGTGGACATGCTGCCCGCGGGCGGCGTTGATACGGTGTCGCTGGAAAACAACCACGTGCTGGATATGGGCGACAGCGGTCTTGAGGAAACCAAGGAGACCCTGCTGGCCGCCGGGATTCCCTACGCCAGCGAGGGTGAGCCTGCCATCCTCACGGTCAAGGGCGTCAAGATCGGCAGCCTGGCCTACCAGACCTTCGGGGGGCGGCATGACGAGTTGATTGCGAAGGTGCCCGGCGATATCCAGGCCCTGCGCGATCAGGGCTGCGATATTGTGATCGTCAGCTATCACTGGGGCGCGGAGAAAGACTACTATCCCAACGACAACCAGGTCCGTCTGGGCCGCGCCACCGTGGACGCGGGCGCCGACCTGGTCGTGGGCCACCATAGCCACCGCATCAACCCCATTGAGTACTACAACGGCAAGTATATCTGCTATTCGCTGGGCAATTTCTCCTTTGCGGGCAACAACAAGCCCAGCGACATGACCACCTTCCTCTTCCAGATCCGCATGCGCCTGCGCGACGGGGAGGCGACCAGCGAGGCCTTTAAGATCATTCCCTGCCGCATTTCCAGCCGCACGGATTACAATGACTTCGCCCCCACCCCCTACACCGATGACAGCAGCATCGAGGTCGTCCTGCGTACGCTGCGCGAAAACGGCAAGCGCCTGGACTACGCCGTGGAGGAATACCCGCTCAAGTGGCCGGACGAGGAATGAGAAGGGCTCTGTCTGACAGCAAAAATCAAAAGGGCGCGTCGCAGAAAGAAAACTGCGGCGCGCCCTTCAGCTTTGGCCCTTGAGTTGAATCGGCCACGGATCATGCGCACTCATTCATGGCCCATCAGAACCGAAAGCTCCGATGGCAGGGGGCTTTCCCGCTCGATCCATTCCCCGGTCACGGGATGGCGCAGCCGCACCAGCGCGCTGTGCAGGGCAAAGCGTCCGGGAAGGCTGTCCAGCTCGGTTCCGTAAAGAAAATCGCCTGCTACGGGGCAGCCCAGCGCGGAGAGATGTACGCGGATCTGATGGGTGCGGCCGGTGTCCAGCCGGAGTCGGAGCAAGCTGCGTCCCCCGAGGGTTTCCAGCACGCGGTAATAGGTACGCGCGGGCTTTCCGTCCGCGCGCACTTCGCGGCGGATGGTCGCGCCGTCCGCCTTGCCGATCGGCAGGTCGATCACGCCCTCCGTCCGGGGCGGCGCGCCCTCGACCACGGCCAGGTATTCGCGGATAAATTCCGATCCGTGCAAAAGGCGTTGCAGCAGGTGCTGCGCGTGCGCGGTGCGCGCAGCCAGCATCAGCCCGCTGGTCCCCTTGTCCAGCCGGTTCACGGGCCGGTACACAAAGCCTTCGGGGCAGCCCGCATAGGCATAGAGGGCATTCTCCAGCGTGGGGCCCTCTTTTTTATACGAGCTGGAGGAGGGGAGCGGCGCGGGTTTGTCGATCATCCAGAAACAGGCATCCTCGTAAGGGACGCGCAGGGCGAGCGCAAAGGGTTCGGGCGGGGGCAAAGCGGCTTCGGGCACATCCACGCACAGGCGCTCGCCGGTGCGCACGCGCCGGTCCGCCAGCACGGGAATGCCGTCCAGCAGCAGCGCGCCATGAAACTTGGCGCGCTTGAACTGTCCGCCGCTCAGGTGCAGGCCGCCCATGGCCGCCTGGCGCACCGTGCGGCCGTCCAGCGCCGGGGAGATGATCAGCTCGTAGCGCGGCATGCCAGCGCCTCCTTTTCGGTCAGCGACCGATGTGCCGCAGCATGAAGGTGAGACGCTCCAGCAGCGAGCGCAGGGCCTTGCGGTCGAACAGCCAGGTGACGGCCAGCGTGACTGCCGAAGCATAGAGCACCAGCATCACACCATACATGGCCCAGGAGAAAAAGCGCTGCGGCGGGTCCACCAGCAAAAGGCACGGGGCCGCGATGAGGACCGTCGTTACGAACATACGCGTGATGCGCCAGGCCGTCTTTTGCCAGGCGATGCCCGTCACCTCTTTGGGAATGAATCGCAGCTGGAACACCGTGCGTGCCAGATTGCCCACGCACACGCCCGCCACGATGCCGCACAGCGCGCGCATGGTGCCATAGGGCATCAGCAGAAGGCCCATTCCCGTGCCGCACGCCACGGTCAGCGCGATCTGCCAGAAGCAGTGGGACCGTACCTCGCGGAACTTGCCGCTGGTGGTAATCATCAGGTCCATGGGCATTTTGGCATGGTTGGTGACCGCCTCGGCGATGATGAGCATGCCAAGAAGCGGCGCATCATAGTTGGCGGCGTCCGTCACGCCGTGGGTGTAGAGCGTCACAAAGGGCACGATCAGCACGGCCGCCGCACCGAAGAGAATGCTCACCAGCATGTAGTACAGGCATTCAAAATCGCGGTACGCCCGCTGAAATGCGGTTTTGCGCCCACTGACCAGGAGGTTTCCGAAGATGGAATTGATGCCTGTGGTGCCCATCTTCAGGATGCCCCACAGCCCTACCGTGACCATGTGATACACGCCATATACGCTCAGCAGGCCCGCGTCACGCGTAACCACCGTGCCCAGGATGGCGCCTGCGCCCTGCTGGAACACATTGGTCAGCTCCACGGACAGCGCATCCCAGCGGGTGGAGAGGGCGGCGCGGTTGGGCGGCGCATGCGGGTCCACATAGGGATAGTGCTTCCTGGCATAGCGCGACAGGAGCACCGACCGCACCAGAATGGTCAGCGAGGCTGCCAGCCGTACCACGATCACATCCATGCCCAGGTAGGGCAACACCACGATCAGCGCGGTGGACAGCATGAGCGAGCTCATCGAAGCGAGCGAAACCACATAGGTGCGCTGGTCGGCGGCGATGAGCACGCGGTAGCGCGCCATGGTGAAAAACTCCAGCATGCCCGACAGGCCCATGGCCAAAATGAGCACCATCACGCTCAGGTGGCTTACGGGCAGGCCGTTCAGATCCCGAACCGGCACAAAGAAGGGATAGGCGATGGTGAAGGCCACGGTAAGCCCTGTAAACATCCAGCCGGCCGCGTTGTAAAACAGGCGCGCCGCCGACGCGATCCCGCTGACGGCCTGATGATCGCGCCGGGCCAGCGGCTCATAAAGCGCCACGTTGACCGAGGCGGCCAGTCCGGCTTCCAGCATCTTAAAATAGGTCAGAAACTCCGTGACCGATACGATCAGGCCGTTAATCTCCGAACCGTAGTAAAGGATCATCAGCCGGGGAGTGATAAAGCCCATCACCATGGCCGTTAGCTGGTAGAGCGCGGTGGAAAGCGTGTTTTGAACGAAGCGTGCGGTACGCGTGGTACTCAATGCAGGGTTCTCCCTTTCGTATATCGGGCGGAGGGGTTAGAAATCCAGCCACATGCCGGCTTGCATATCGCTGGGCATGCGCCAGTCGCCGCGCGGGCTGAGGCTGACCGACCCCACCTTGGGGCCGTCGGGCACGCAGTTGCGCTTGAACTGCTGGGCAAAGAAGCGCCTGAGGAAGGTTTTCAGCTGGGCCTCCACGCGTGCTTCGTCGTATACGCCATGAAACGCCTGCAAAGCCAGCATCTTCAGCTTCCCGGCCGACGCGCCGCTGTCCATCAGATGGTAGAGGAAAAAATCATGCAGGGCATAGTCGCCCAGAATATCCTCGGTGCGCTGCTGCAGCTCTCCCTGAGAGGTGGGCAGCAGCTCCGGGCTGATGGGCGTGTCGATCACATCCTGACAGATGGCGGCCACCGTCTCGTCAAAACACCGGCTCAGATAGCCTACCAGGCTTTTCACCAGCGTTTTGGGCACGGAGCAGTTGACGTTGTACATGCTCATGTGATCGCCATTATAGGTGCAAAAGCCAAGCGCCGCCTCGCTCAGGTCGCCGGTGCCCAGCACGATGCCGCCCACTTTGTTGGCATAGTCCATCAAGATCTGGGTACGTTCGCGGGCCTGACTGTTTTCATAGGTCACGTCGTGCACGTTTTCGTCCTGTCCGATGTCGAGGAAATGCTGCCGTACCGCGTCTCCGATGGGAATTTCCAGGGCCGTCACGCCCAGCGCCTCCATGAGCTTCTGCGCGTTGGAGTGGGTACGCCCGCCGGTACCCATGCCCGGCATGGTGATGGCATGGATGCCGCTGCGGTCCAGGCCCAGCGCGTCAAACGCGCGCACCGCCACCAGCAGCGCCAACGTGGAATCCAGCCCTCCGGACACGCCCACCACCACCGTGCGGCCATGGACGGCATGCAGCCGCGTTTCAAGGCCCATGCACTGGATGCCGGCGATTTCCTCCAGCCGCTCACCCGCCTCCGCGCCGAAGGGCACAAAGGGCAGGGGTTCCAGCGGCCGCATCAGCGGCAGGGGCGCATCATGCGCCGGCCCAAGCGTGAGCCGCTGGATGCCGCGCGTCAGACGCGGCATCTGATGGAAGCTGCCGTTGCGTTGGCGCTGATAGCGCAGCCGCCCGATGTCCACGTCCGCCACGGCCAGGCTTCCCGACATGGAAAAGCGCTCCCCCTCGCTCAGGGCGCGCCCGTTTTCAAAGACGCCGGTATAGCCGTCAAACACCATATCGCTGGTGCTTTCGCCAAAGCCCGCGCCCGCATAGGCATAGCCCGCGTAGAGTCGGCCGCTTTGCTGCGAGAGCAGGCCGCGGCGGTAGGCGTGCTTGGCTGCCAGCGCGTTGGAGGCGCTGGGGTTGAGAATCAGATCCGCGCCCTCCACCGCCAGGTGAGAGCTGGGCGGCAGGGGTACCCACAGGTCTTCGCACAGCTCCACGCCAAAGACGAAACCGCCCATCTCAAACAGCAGCTCCGCGCTGAGGGGGAACGTCAGGCCGTCGCGCGTCACGGTTTCGCATACGCCCGCGCCGCTGACAAACCAGCGGGTTTCATAGAATTCGTTGCCGTTGGGCAGGTAGGTCTTGGGGACAAGCGCGCGGATGACGCCATTGGCGAGCACCGCGGCACAGTTGTACAGACGGCCCTCGTGGCAGAAAGGCAGGCCCACCACGGCTGTGAGTCCGTCCGTATGGGCCTGAAGCCGCTTGAGCGCCGCCCAGGCGCGGTCCTGCACCAGACCGTGCAGCAGCAGGTCGCCCAGCGTATAGCCGGTCAGGCACAACTCGGGAAATACCGCCGCCTGAATCCCCCGGCCCCGGAGGCGTTCCAGCGCGAGCGTAATCTCCCGCTCGTTGGCCTCTACATCGCCCAGATGAACGGGCAGGCTGACTGCGGCAATGCGCGCGAATCCTTCAGGCATAACGGCTTCCTCCCTGTCAGCTCACCTTGATGAGCATATTCTTCTGATCATCCAGCTCCACGGTAATCAGGCCTTCCTTTTCCATGGCCTTGAGCATGTCGCTGAAGCGCTTGAATCCCAGCGCCTTTTCGGAAAAGCCGGGGAAGCTGGCCTGGATATCGGCCTTGAGGATGCTGGGGTTGATACGTTCGAAGCCGTCCTCCTTGTAGCGGGCGAGCTGCTCGCGGATGAGGGCGCGCCAGTTTTCCTTGTTCATCTCCGGGGCGCTTTCCTTGCTGCTCTGCGCGAGGGAGACCATGACGTTGAAATTGTCGCTGCGGATATGCAGGGCGCCGAACTGCTTGCTCAGCTTGTCCAGGAGCTTGAGAAATGTGGTGCAGCCGTAGGATTTTTCGTTGAAATCGGGCCGCAGGCGCAAAAGGATGCCCTTGAGCTCGCTGGCATAGAGCTCGTCCTTGTCGGTCTGCTCCTCCAGGATGCCGCAAAGGGCCTTGTTGAGCTCCTGCTCGTCCAGGGGCTCCTTGTCGGCGGAGGCCTTTTTCTTGCCCGTGGGCTTGCGGGTGCGTCCGCCCACGTTTTCCAGAAACTGAAATTCATTGCAGGCGTTGATGAAAATGTTGCTGGCCGCCGCCGAACGGCTGATGCCCAGCACGAACTTGCCCATGCTCTTGAGCCGGCCCACCAGCGGCGTATAATCGCTGTCACCGGAGACGATGCAGAAGCTGTCGATCAGGGGATTGGTGAAAGCCACCTCCAGCGCGTCGATCACCAGCAGGATATCTGCGTTGTTTTTCTGGCTGATACCGTAGCGCAGGCTGGGCACCACGGTGAAGGTGTTGGAGAGCAGGACCTCCTTGAGGTCGCTGTACTGGTCGGTATAGCCGTACACCTTCCCCAGCAGGATGTCTCCGCGGATCTTGACCTTTTCCAGCACGGAAAGCAGCGTATCCACCTTGGCGCCGCAGTTTTCCAGGTCCACGAAGAGGGCAAATTTGGAACTGCTCATCGGAAGCGTTTTCCCCTTTCAGATGCGGAAGGTGTACTTGTCGCCGCGAATCCATTGCCGGCTGGAATGCAGGGGCTGGCCGTGCTGGTCCATCACCAGTTCGTTCAAAAGCAGCAGCGCGTCGCCCTGCGCGGTCCCAAGGTGGCGGCCGACCATCGGCGTGGCATGCCCCAGCGAGATATCATGTACCGCAGAGGTGGGCACAATGCCGCGCTGCCTGAGCAGGTCATAGAGCGAACCGTCCAGCGCCTCGTCGAGCAAAAAGGCGTAGCGATCCGGAAAGCGGTTGAGCTCCAGCATCACGGGCTCTCCATCACACAGGCGCAGGCGGCAGATCTCCACCACCTGTCCGCCGGGCGCCGCTCCCAGGTGCTCGACGTCCTCCTGCGTGGCCTCCTCCAGCCCGGCGCTGATCACCTTGGTGCCGGCGCAGTGCCCGTTCTGGCGGCAGGCCGCCGAAAAGCTGGTGATTTGCAGCAGGTCGCGCTGGATGCGCTCATCCGCCACAAAGGTGCCCTTCCCCTGACGGCGCACCAGCAGGCCCTCCTGCACCAGGTCCAGCATGGCTTTGCGCACGGTCACGCGGCTTACGCCGTAGGTTTCGCACAGAAGCTGCTCGCTGGGAATACGCGCCCCGGAGGGATAAACCCCGGCCAGGATGTCGTTTTTCAGGCGGGCCATCAGCTGCTGGTAGAGCGGGCTCTGGCTCTTTTTTTCCAAAGGTTTGTCTTGCACGTGTGTCCCTCCGTCATTCGATGCCCAGGAAAGCCAGAAAGCCGGTTTCGTACAGGAAGCCCATGATATCGCTGATGACGCCCGCGGGCATTTCCACCAGAATAGGAACGGCCGACAGGGCCAGCGTGGGCAGGTAGAGCTGCTTGTATTCCTCCATGAAACTCTCGTTGAGATGGAAGAAATCGTTCTGATTGTCGTAGACGCGCTCCACCATGGTGCTGGCGGGCAGCTGTTCCATATCCGCCTGATAGGCGAGCGTGAGAGCGGGCTTTTGCGTTTGGGGATGCAGCCAGTCTACTTCCAGGGTCATGGCGTAGGGCAACGCTGCGGCGTCGCGGCTGTAACGGTAAGTGAAAGAAACCGGGGTGGGCGGCTGGTAGAAGCACTCGCCGCCAAAGGCGATGGTGGCCGATCCCTGGGCGCTGAGCGCGCCATCCACGGGCAGGCCGTCCACATCCACATTCAGGGTCAGGCGCTCCGCTCCCTCCAGCGTGATGCGGAGGCTCCCGTGGATCTCCGCTCCGGTGTTTTCGTAGGCGGCGGTCAGCTCATAGCCGTCGGAGTCCGGCAGGCAAAGGGTGAAGCGTTCGCCGGAGGCGTCTCTGGTATGGGTAAACACCTGCGTGTTCCCCAGGGTGTAGGTCTGGGAAACGCCATCATCGGTGATGAACAGCCCCTTCTCCTCCGGGTCCATGAACGCGAGCCAGTCCTCCAGGTATCCCAGCTTTTGCAGCGCCAGGTCCGATGCGCCCAAATCGGTGAGCAGGCAGGTGAAATAGAAGTAGGCGCGCTCATAGTCCCAGTCGTCGTTGACGATCAGGTCCAGGGTTTCGCACAGCTCGTAGAGCTCGGCGTAACTCACGGTGCGGTCGCCCTCGCCCGCCACCGCCTCGGCAATGGGCTGGTAGTAGCTGGTGCCGAGGTAGTAGCTGGCTTCAGGATAAAGCGGCAGGGCGATGAGCTGTGTGGGCAGGCCCATGAAGTAATACCCCTTGAGCATGAACTCAAAGAAGTTGTGCATTTGGAAATGGATGCTGTCGCCACGCAGCGCGTCGGCCCGCACATAGCGGTAGCTGTGGTAGCCGTCGTAGACGAAGGGCAGGGTCATTTTGCCGTTGAGGCAGAGCCCGCCGTCAAAATACACGCGGCTGACATTGGTCAGAAAGCGCTGTACGTCGATGACGCCCTCCAGGCTCAGCTTGGAAAGAAAGGCTTCCCAGTCGGCATAATGCGCCGCGCCGTCATTGGGAAATCCGTCCGCGTGTATCAGCAGGGAAAGCGAAAAGTCGGAGCGGGTCACCTCGTCGCCGGCGGTCTCCTCCGCCAGCGCCGGGGACAGCACCGCCGCGAGCAGGCACAGGGACAGAATCAGCGCACATAGCTTCCGAAACGTGTTCATGTGTAAAACAAACCTCCTTCTTTGAGGCCTGCGCCACAGGCGCGGGAAGGATCAGCCCTTGGCGCGGTGAGCGGCGCGGGCGCGCTCCTCGTGGGAGAGCACGCGCTTGCGCATGCGCAGGGACTTGGGAGTGATCTCCAGCAGCTCGTCGTCGTCAATAAATTCGAGGCACTCCTCCAGCGTGAGGGGATGAACGCTGACCAGACGGAGGCTGTCCTCACTGGCGGAGGCGTTGCGCATGTTGGTCACGTGCTTCTGCTTGCATACGTTGACCACCAGGTCGTCGGGGCGGGAGTTCTGGCCGCAGATCATGCCCTTGTATACGGGCGTTTGCGGCCCGATGAACAGCGTGCCGCGCTCCTGGGCGTAGAACAGCCCGTAGCTGGTAGCCTCGCCATCCTCAAAGCATACCAGAGCGCCTACGTTGCGGTGAGGGATATCGCCCTTGACCGGCTCGTACTTTTCAAACACGCTGGACATGATTCCTTCGCCGCGCGTATCGGTCATGAACTCGGAGCGATAGCCGAACAGGCCGCGCGAGGGGATCAGGAACTCCAGGCGCACGCGGTCCAGACCGTGCATGCTCTCCATTACGCCACGGCGGCGGCCGATCTTCTCAATCACCGCGCCCGCATAGGCCTGCGGCACATCGGCCACCATGCGCTCGATGGGTTCACAGCGGACGCCGTCGATTTCCTTATAGAGCACCTGGGGCTTGGACACCTGGAACTCGTACCCCTGACGGCGCATGTTTTCAATCAGGATGGACAGGTGCAGTTCGCCGCGGCCGCGCACCTCGAATGCGTCGGGGCTGTCGGTTTCGTTCACGCGCAGGGACACGTCGGTCTGAAGCTCGCGCATGAGACGGGCGCGCAGGTGGCGGCTGGTGACGTATTCGCCCTCGCGGCCCGCAAAGGGGCTGTTGTTGACCGAGAAGGTCATGGTAACGGTCGGCTCGGTAATGCTCACAAAGGGCAGGGCCTCCACCTGCTCGGGCGCGCACACGGTATCGCCGATGCCGATATCCTCGATGCCGCTCATGGCCACGATGTCGCCCATGGAGGCCTCCTTGGCGGGGATGCGCTTGAGGCCGTCGAAGGTATACAGGCTGGTGAGTCGAAGCGGCTGGGATACCTTTTTGGTATCATAGTTGGTTTTGATGACGGTCATGCCCTCCGAGAGGGTGCCGCGGCTGATGCGGCCAATGCCGATGCGGCCCACATAATCATTGTAATCGATGGTGGAAATCAGCACCTGCGCAGGGCCTTCCAGATCGCCCTCGGGCGCGGGGATATATTGCAGAATCGTGTCAAACAGCGGGCGCAGGTCCTCGCCGGGCCGGCTCATATCCAGCGTGGCGGTGCCCAGACGGGCGCTGGCATAGACGATGGGACGGTCCAGCGCGGTTTCATCCGCGCCCAGTTCGATGAACAGGTCCAGCACCTCGTCCACCACTTCGTCGCAGCGTGCATCCGGACGATCCACCTTGTTGATTACCACGATGACCGGCAGCTTCAGTGCCAGCGCCTTTTTCAGCACGAAGCGGGTCTGGGGCATGGGCCCTTCAAAGCTGTCCACCAGCAGCAGCACGCCGTCCACCATTTTGAGCACGCGCTCCACTTCGCCGCCGAAATCGGCGTGGCCGGGGGTGTCGACGATGTTGATCTTGGTGGACCTGTAGTGCACAGCTGTGTTCTTGGCCAGAATGGTAATGCCGCGCTCACGCTCGATATCGCCGGAGTCCATGACGCGCTCGGCCACCTGCTGGTTTTCACGGAAAACGCCGCCCTGCTTGAGCATTTCGTCCACCAGGGTGGTCTTGCCGTGGTCAACATGGGCGATGATGGCGATGTTGCGGATATCGTTACGAATCATAAACTGCCTCTTTCCTTCTATTGCTGGTATTGGTCGGGGATGCCTGGGATGCTGTCGTCATCCGCGGGAGGCACCCCCGCCAGCGGGGAAACCAGGTACAAATCATGCATATGCGCTGCGCACGGCCGTTTCGGCCAGCTCCAATCCTTCGTTATTTTCCATCGCCAGACGGATGGACCATTCGTTTTCAAACAGCAGCACCTCGCGCTCCTCCGAGTCGAAGGCGCGGCCGCTGGTGGAGGTCAGCTTGAGCTTTTCCACGGGCACGGGCGATTTGGTCACCCAGCGCACGTAGCGGAAGGGCAGGCGGTCCATGAGCATGGTTACGCCGTACTCGGTCTTGAGGCGGTGCTCCAGCACCTCGAACTGAAGCACGCCGACCACGCCCACCAGGAAGTCCTCCCGGCCCGTCTCGGTGCGGCGGAAGGTCTGGATGGCGCCTTCTTCGGCCAGCTGGAGAATGCCCTTCAAAAACTGCTTGCGCTTCATGCTGTCCTCGGGACGCACGCGGGCGAAGTGCTCGGGCGCAAACACCGGGATGGAGGAAAAGTGCAGCTTGGGGCCGGAGGAGAGCGCGTCGCCCAGGTGGAAGAAGCCGGGATCAAACAGGCCGATGATATCGCCCGCATAGGCGTTTTCGACGGCCTCGCGCTCATCGGCCATGAACTGCTGGGGCTGCTTGAGCTGGATCTGCTTGTCCGTGCCGGAATGGTAAACCGTCATGCCCTTCTGGAACTCGCCGCTGACCACGCGTACAAAGGCCAAGCGGTCGCGGTGGGCGGGGTTCATGTTGGCCTGAATCTTGAAGATAAAGCCGGAAAAATACGGTTCGGTAGGCGCAATCTCTCCGATATCGGACATGCGGGGCAACGGCGGCGGCGTGATGGACAAAAACGCCTCCAAAAACGGCTCCACGCCAAAGTTGGTGACCGCAGAGCCGAAGAACAGCGGCGTGAGCCGGCCCTCCAGCACAGCCTGCTTGTCAAAGGGATCGCCCGCCACATCCAGAAGCTCGATCTCCTCGTGCAGGCGGTCCAGATAGTGCTTGGCCAGCGCGGTCTCAGCCTCGGGGCTGTCCAGCTTTACGCTCACCTGCTCGGCCATGCTCATGCCATGGTTGCCGCCGGAATAGAGCAGCACGTTCCCGCTGTCACGCTGGTACACGCCCTGAAAATCGCCGTCCACGCCGATAGGCCAGTTCATCGGGCAGGAGCGGATGCCCAGCACCTGCTCCAGCTCCTCCATCAGGGCAAAGGGGTCCTTGCTGGCTCGGTCCATCTTGTTGACGAAGGTGAAGATGGGAATGTTACGCAGGCGGCAGACCTTAAAGAGCTTGATGGTCTGCTCCTCCACGCCCTTGGCCGCGTCGATGAGCATCACCGCCGCATCCGCCGCCACCAGCACGCGGTAGGTATCCTCGCTGAAGTCCTGGTGGCCGGGGGTATCCAGAATGTTGATGCGGTAGCCGTCGTATTCAAACTGCATGGCGCTGGAGGTCACGCTGATGCCGCGCTGCTTTTCGATTTCCATCCAGTCGCTGGTCGCGTGACGTTCGGCCTTGCGGGCCTTGACGCTGCCGGCCTGGCGGATGGCGCCGCCGTAGAGCAGCAGTTTTTCAGTCAAAGTGGTCTTGCCGGCGTCCGGGTGGCTGATAATGGCGAATGTGCGCCGCTTCTGAACCTGTTTCAGCGCCTCCGCGCTCAGGGTGGCTTCGCTCATGCGGGTCAAAATCCTCTCTTCCCAGCGATAATACATAGTACAACATCCTATTGTACTATGGATGGAAAAGCACTGTCAAGAGGCGGCCCATCGGGGGTTGGGCAGCGGAAAGCCGGATAAGTTGTCTTACTTGAGCAGAAGAAAACCCGCAAAGCGCGCTTGGCGCAAAGCGGGTTTTTTGCGATTTGATGCCGCGTTACCGGCTGCCTTTGTCGTAGGGGATGCCTTCGGCCTTGGGCGCGCGGCTGCTCTTGGAGGTAAAGGCCAGTACGATCAACGTGATCAGGTAGGGCAGCAGGCGGTAAAAGTTGGTATTGATGCCCAGATCCTTGAGGAAATAGATCTGCTCACCAGCGCTGTTGAGCACGTAGAGGCTGCCGTAGCTGGCGGCGATGCACTTGAACAGGCCGAACAAAAGCGCCGCGCCCGCCACGCTCAGCGGTTTCCAGTTGCCGAAGATCATCACGGCCAGCGCCAGGAAGCCAAAGCCCGCCACATCCCCGTTGGAGGTGCAGTTGGTGGTGGTCAGCGCGTAGACAAAGCCGCCCATGCCTGCCAGCGCGCCCGAGATGGTCACGCCCGCATAACGCATTTTAAAGACATTGATGCCCAGGCTGTCGGCTGCCTGCGGATTTTCGCCGCAGGAACGGAGCCTTAAGCCGAAGCGCGTGCAATAGAGGATGACGGACATGATGATGAACACCAGAATGCACACATAGGTGGCCAGATAAACCTTGTTGACGAAGGTGTCGAAGAGGAAACCAACTTCGTCCGTGCGCCCGTAGCCGAACATGCTTTTTTTGATCATGAACCAGCTGGCGCTGTCGCCCGTGGCCATTTGAAGGGTGTTCTGGTTGGCGATCAGGCGGATGAGGAACAGCACCAGCGCGGGGGCCAGAAGATTGAGTGCTGTGCCGCCCACGGTCTGGTCCGCGCGCAGGTTAATGGCCGCAAACGCCAGCAGGAGCGAAAAGATTGCGCCGAGCAACGCTGCAACCGCCATGGTCATCAGCATGAACCCCTGCAGACTCACCCAGTCTCCCGCGGCCTTGGCTGCGTCAAACCAGCCCCATTGCTGCACCAGCCTGACAAACAGCACGCCGATGAACGCGCCGAAGATCATGATGCCTTCCAGCGCCAGGTTGATCACGCCGCTTCGCTCGGCGTATACGCCCGCCAGCGCCACCACCATCAGGGGGACCGCATAAATCAGCGTTTGGCGGATCAGGAATACCATGCTGCCGGAGGTAAGATTTTCAAACAATGTTTCCATCATGCCTTCGCCGCCTCCTTTCCTTCCGCTTTGGAATCCGAATCATCCGGTCCGGGGTCCTTGAGGGGCGCCTCGGTTTTGTGCGCCCGGTGATGGCCCAGCAAAGTCTTAATCAATAGCGAGAAGGCGCTCAGATACACGATCACGGCGATGATCACGTCCGTGATGTATTCGTTGTAGGCGGTGAGGTTGGTCATCTGCAGGCCCGCGATATCCAGCATGGACATGAACATGCCCGTGAAGATGACGCCGATGGGATGGTTGGCCGCCAGAAGCGCCACCGGAATGCCGTTGAAGCCCGCAGCGGGAAGGCTCTGGTAGGTAGACCAGAAGAATTCCGTGTTGCCGCTCAAATAGTACAGAGAACCGGCCGCACCCGCCAGCGAACCCGCAATGGCCATGGAAAGCACGATGTTGCGCTTGTCCTTGATGCCCGCATAGCGTGCGGCGAAGCGGTTGGAACCACAGGCCTTGAGCTGGTAGCCGAAGGTGGTGCGCGTCAGAATGATAAAGACGATGATCGCCAGAATGATGGCCACGACGATGCCGCCGTTGACCTGGGAATCCGGAAAGAGCACATCCAGGCCCATTTTGGAGGTGGCGACATTGTTGAAGGTGGTTTTATAGATGTAGCCGCTCTTGGTGTTCTCCACCACGTTCTTGAGATTGGAGATGTCAAAGATCCATGTCACAAGGTTGGCTGCGATCCAGTTGGTCATGATGCAGGCCAGCACCTCGTTGATGTTGAGCAAAGACTTGAGCATGCCCGGAATGGCACCCCACAGCGCGCCCGCCAGCATGCCGCCGAAGAAGGCCAGGAACCAGATGATTTCCGGCGGGATGACCGAGGAGGGGACGCACAGCGCGATGAACAGCGTGGCCGCGGTGCCTGCCAGGTACTGTCCCGGCGCGCCGATGTTGAACAGCCCGGTCTTGAACGCCACCGCCACGGAAAGGCCCGTGAGAATGAGCGGCGTGGCGCGGAAGAGCATGTTGCCCACACTGGCGGGATTAAAGCCAAAGGTAAGCGCGCCCGCCGCGTCACGGCCCGTGGCGAACAGGCCGCCAAAGATCAGGCGAACCCCGTCCCATACGCTTTTGAGACCCAGCGAGGGGGTGCACAGACCCACGATCAGAATAATCAGACTGCCCGCGATCAGGCCCACCAGAATGGACAGGACCGACGCCATGACCGATCGCGTACCGTCCTGATGCCATAGCTTGAGAAACCGGTTTTTCATGCCTGAGCCACCTCCTGCCGCTTTGCGCCGGCCATATAGAGGCCCAGCTCCTCCACCGTCGTCTGCTTGGGATCAAACTCGCCCACGATCTGGCCCTCGTACATGACCAGAATTCTGTCGGAGAGGTTCATCACTTCGTCCAGCTCCAGGCTGACCAGCAGCACGGCCTTGCCCTCGTCGCGCTGCTTGACCAGCTCGCCATGGATATACTCGATGGCGCCCACGTCCAGGCCGCGTGTGGGCTGCACCGCCACGATGAGCGGCTTGTCGCGGTCGATCTCGCGGGCCACGATGGCCTTCTGCTGGTTGCCGCCGGACATGCTCCGCGCAATCGTGACCGGCCCCTGACCGGAACGTACGTCGTACTGCGCAATGAGCTTTTCGGCATATTTGCGGGTCTGGTCAAAGCGGATAAAGCCGTGGCTTTGAAACTGCGGCTCCTGAAAGCGCTGCAGCACCAGGTTCTGCTCCAGCGTGAAGTCCAGAATCAGGCCGTGCTTGTGCCGGTCCTCCGGAATATGGCTCATGCCGGCCTTGCTGCGGTCCTGGATCGCGGCATGGGTGATATCATGCCCACAAAGGGTGATCCTGCCGCCGGAGGGCTTCTCCAGCCCGGTCAGGGCATAGACCAGATCCGTCTGGCCGTTGCCGTCGATGCCTGCAATGCACACGATCTCCCCCGCACGGGCGGTAAAGGAAACATCCTTCACCGCGTCGTGCTTGTACAGGCGAGAGGGTACGCGCAAATGTTCCACAGTCAGCACGGGTTCCGCGGGCTGGGCCGGATCCTTCTCCACCACCAGCTGCACGGGGCGGCCCACCATCATGCGGCTCAATTCCTCCTGCGTGGTGGCGGAGGTATCCACCGTGCCTACGTAGCGGCCCTTGCGCAGCACCGTCACGCGGTCGGATACCTCCATAATCTCATTGAGCTTGTGAGAGATGAACAGAATGCTCTTGCCTTCCCTGGTCAGCCCCCGCATGATCTCCATCAGCTCTTCGATTTCCTGCGGAGTGAGCACGGCGGTGGGCTCGTCAAAGATGAGCACCTCGTTATCGCGGTAGAGCATTTTGAGAATCTCCACACGCTGCTGCATGCCCACGGTGATATTCTCGATTTTGGCGTCCAGGTCCACTTTCAGGCCGTAGCGCTCGCTCAGAGCAAGCACCTTTTCGCGCGCCGCCTTGCGGCTCAAGAAGCCCAGGCGGGTGTCCTCCGCTCCCAGGATGATGTTATCCAGCACGGTAAAGACGTCGATCAGCTTAAAATGCTGATGCACCATACCGATATGCAGGGCGGTGGCGTCGTTGGGATCGTTGATCTGGACCTCTTTGCCGTCCTTTTTGATGACGCCCTCGTCCGGCTGATAGAGGCCGAAGAGCACGCTCATCAGCGTGGATTTTCCGGCGCCGTTTTCGCCCAGCAGGGCGTGAATCTCGCCCCTGCGCAGCTGCAGCGTAATGTCGTCGTTGGCCTTGATCCCGGGAAATTCCTTGGTGATGTGGAGCATTTCGATAACGTATTCCGGCGCGTTATCCAACCGCGTCCACCTCCCTTTCTGCTTGTTTCGACGGAGCCATGTTTGATCGATATAGTAACATTATATCGGTTTGACGCGTAAATTGCAAGGAAAAGGAAAGCGGCCGGCGCAGAAAGATGCGCGGCAGAGAAAAGAAAAACAGGAGGGAACCGGTGCCTGCCGGTTTCCTCCTGCGCTGCGCAAAGCAGGATTATTTGCCCGCGATCACGTTGCCAAACTCCATGCCGGAGGAGAAGCACCAGATCAGGTACTCCGCGTAGCTGCCGTTGATGTTACCCACCACTTCGCCGGCGGCGTAGAGGCCGGACACGGGCTGCTCATTGACGTCGAGCACCTCAAGGTCATTGGACACGTTCACGCCGCCCAGTGAAGTGGCAAAGCGCGCGACCGTCTGCATGATGTAATAGGGTCCATCCTTCAATTCGGCGGTATAGGCACGTTTGAAAGGATCAGCTTCGCCGGCAGCGATACCGCTATTGTAGGCTTCAACCGTCTGGGCCAGCTTGTCAGCGTCCAGACCCATCGCGGCCGCGGCATCAGACAGGGTGTCGCCCTTGACCAACTTGGTCACGCCGGAGCCGTTTTCAGCGATAAACTGATCCAGCTGTTCCTGGGTAAAGTACTGATTCTTAACCAGGCTTTCGCTGAACACGTCGTAGGAGGCCTGATCCATCACGATGTAGAGACGGCCGTCCGAGGACTGGTTCATGGAAGCCAGCGCGATATCCAGCTCGTCGCCGCTTTCGTCAACCACGCGCTCACATTCCTTGTTCACGGCGATGGCGCCGGTGGTGGTGAACAGGGTCGCTACGCTGCCATGGATATGGATGCCATAGCCGGGCTCGGTTTCAACACCAAAATGCTTGGTGGCAACCTTGTCCATATTGAACAGGGGGATTCCGATTTCCTTCATCATGATGTGGCCGTCGCCGGTCGCGCCCACGGGGCCATAGTAGATGACGCGGTCCAGAATGGAGGTGTCGGCAATCAGAGAAGTGTTGTTTCCGTAGCCGCCCGTGGCCATCAGCACCGCATTGGCCAGAATGGTGATGTTCTGACCTTCGCTGCCGGTAGCCTGCACGCCGATCACGGTATCACCATCCATAATGAGGTGTTCCGCACGGGTGTTGAGCATGACGGGAACACCCGCCTCCTGCACCTTGGCATACAGAGTGTTCACAGCGCCCGCAGCACGGCCTTCGCAGCCATAGCTGACCAGAGGCTCGTCGGGGTTGGGTTCGCCCGTGATGCCCACGCCGACGCTCTTGAGCCATTCGATGGTGGGGGTAGACAGGCGGGCCTGCATCATGGTCAGGCGCGCATTGTTGTTGAACTTGCCGATGCGGGAAAGATCAAGGAAAAGCTCCTCGATGTTTTTCTCGGTCACGTCGGGGTCCTCGTCTACCCGGTAGGCGGGCATGCCGCCGCCGGCCATGGAGGTGGCGCCGCCAACAGCAGGCATTTTTTCGATCACCAGTACGTCCTCGACCCCGTTGTTGTGTGAGGACAGCGCAGCGGACAGACCCGCGGCGCCAGCGCCCACGATCAGCACGTTGGTTTCAATCACTTCATCCTCGGCAACGGTTTCGCTTGCGAGAGGCTCGGCAAAGATGATCTCGTCGCTTGCTCCGCTTTGACGCAGTGCATCCTCGGCGGCAGCCAGAACAGCCTCGGACGTTACGGTGCAGCCCGCGACCGTATCCACCTTCAGGGACTGAGCGCTGACAATCGCAGCGGGCAGCATCTCAAGAGCGTTGGTGCCGATGCCGTCCGTTTCGCTTTCGCCGACGGCTTCCACGGAGACGATGGCGCTGTCCGAAACTTCAACCGTTACGGTGACGTCTCCGCCAAAGCCCTTGGAAGTACCGGTGTAAGTGCCGGCGGCGAAGGAACCTTCCGCAGCGGCAACCGCGCCGAAGCTGAAGGCCAGCAGCAGACTCATGACCAGTGCCGTCAGTCTGC
This sequence comes from uncultured Eubacteriales bacterium, assembly GCA_900540045.1. Taxonomy (GTDB): domain Bacteria; phylum Bacillota; class Clostridia; order Christensenellales; family Aristaeellaceae; genus Limiplasma; species Limiplasma merdipullorum. The sequence goes on from UQEF01000018.1 coordinate 27,416, forward strand.
AGGCGAGGGAATGGGTGCGCATGATACTTTCCTCCTCAAGGGTGAATCATTATGCCAACTCCATCTGCTTTTCAAAAGCCACAATACGCTGCCAGCAAGGGAATAATCCGTAATCCCGGAGCCATACTGCACGGCGCTCCGCAAGATGATAACGGACAGGGCTTCGTCAAGCAGATAGAGAAGTCATCGAATGTCGTTGATTTATCAACAATCATTCATAAGAAAATCGGGAGGGCATACACCCTCAGCTTGTCGGAAAAGCTCGCCTGCGGCGATCTTTTCCGACAAAACGCGTTTCCCCTGCGCTTTCAGCGCGGCCGGGGAAACGCGCAGGGAAACCTTGCTGCGCAAGGCTTCCGAATCCAACGCACATGTCGCTGGATTCGGGATACAGCTCGGAGGGCCGCGGCCCTCCGAACCTCCCTGAAGGATTTTTTGACAGTCTGAGGGCATACGCCCTGTCTTTGTTTGAGATTATTCGTAGATAATCTCCACGTTCTCCAAGCCAGCGTTAACGATGGCATCAGCCTCCAGAACGCTGCTGTCGATGGTCACAGTGCCGTCCTTGATGGACGCCAGCAGAGCCTCATACTCCTCGATGGTATAGCTTTCCAGCGACCAGGTCTCGGTGGGCAGGCCCACGGCGTCGTCATTGGCGCCCAGGCTGGTGGCCACGTTGCCGATCTCGTCCCACTCGCCAGCGTAGAACTTGCCGATCGCCCAGCTGGTGGCGTTGCTCAGGCCCTTGAGAGCAGAGGTCACAACGGTCTCGGACTCGAAGCTCTGGTCCACGTCCACGCCCACAACGAACATGTCGTTGGCGGAGGCAGCGGAGACGATGGAGGAGAACATGGAGCCGCCGCAGGCGAAGATGATCTCGGTTCCGTTTTCATACCAGCCCTTGGCCATGGCCTCCAGCTCGGGAGAAGCGCTGAAGCTGGCGCCGTACTGCCAGGAGTACTTGAGCTCCACGGTGATGCCCAGTTCCTTGGCCGCAGCGCTCACGCCCTGCGCAAAGCCGTAGCCGTAACGGCAGCACGCGGGGTTGGTGCCGCCGCCGCCGCCCATGAAGCCCAGCTTGGTGAAGCCGTCCTTCACGATGGCATAGCCGGCCAGATAGCCGCTCTGCTCCTCTTTGAAGGCGATGGGGGCCACGTTTTCAAGGTCGAGGGGATAGCCGTCCACGAAGACGAACTTGGTGTCGGGATAGGTTTCGGCCGCCTTGCGCAGCGCGGCTTCCTGCAGGAAACCGGCGCACACAACCACCTTCGCGCCGCCTTCGCAGGCAGCCTTCATGGCGTCATAGCGGTCATCGTCGGTCGCCTGGTCGCCGTTGGCGGGCTGATAGTACTTGTAGGACAGGCCGTTGGCGGCGGCATAGGCCTTCACGCCATTCCAGGTGCCCTGGTTGAAGGATTTGTCCTTGAGCTGGCCCACGTCGGTGACGAACGCAAGCTCATACTTGCCGTCCTCGGCAGTCATGGTGTCTTCGATGTCGTCGGGATTGACGGTCTCGGCAAACGCAGTGAACGCGAAGAGAACCAGGGTCAGGGCCAGAAGCATCGACAGAAACTTCTTCACTTGATTCTTCCTCCTATTATTATGGGTTTTGTGTTTCGGTTTTGACAACCGGATCAGCAGTCTCAGTATAGCATGATTATGACAATTATTCAAGCAAGGCGTCGGGCAGAAGGAAAATATTTCGAGTTATCTCGCGCCCCCCGCCAAAAGCCCGGTGGCGACGGCGAACATCAGGTTAAAGCCTCCGCATGCGCCGTCCACGTCCAGCATTTCTCCAGCTGCGTACAGGCCGGGGCACAGGCGGCTTTGAAGGGTTAGAGGATCGAAGCCGTCCGTCGCCACGCCCCCGGCGGTGACCTGCGCGTTCTCAAAGCCGCGCGTGCCCGTGACCGCCACCTGAAAATCGACAATGGCACGGGCCAGCGCGGCGATTGCCCCGGGTCGGGCGGACAGGAGCGGCCGCAGCGGCTCATGCGAATGCCTCTCCAACCCGGCAGCGCGCAGCAGCGCATCGTTCAGGACGCGCGGTGCGGCGCCAGTCAGCAGATCGCCAAGGAGGCAGTCCTCCCGGCTCTGCGCGCGGGCGCGCAGCAGGCGCTCCGTTTCCGCAAGGGCCTCCGGGCCGTGGGTCTGCGCCGCGCGCGGTCCCAGCAGGGTTTCACGCAGGTCCATATGCAGGGAACAGCCCGGCCGCCACCAGCGCGCCAGCTGCATGGCGGCAATGCCGCTGACGCCATCCTGGGCAAACAGGGCCTCGCCCCTGCTTTGGGCCAGACAGGCGCCCTGCCCGTCCAGAAGGCGCAGCGATGCGCGCGCCCGTTGGCCTGCGAGTGCATGCAAGGGCTCCGGGTCCGCAAGCAAAGCGCACAGCGCGGGGCGGGGCGGCACAAGCTCGTGCCCGAAGGCCGTCAGGAGCGCGTAGGCGCTGCCGTCCGTGCCGTGCGCAGGCGCGGCGGCCCCGCCTGCCGCCACGATGACGCGGTCGCCCCGCCAGCATGCCGCACTTTCCTGCGCCAGCGCGCCGGGCCGGGTTTTGCCGCTTTTCTTCGATACGTCGGGCAGGTAGCGGCATACCGTTCCCCGTGCTTCAAAGCCGCCCCCGGGCAGGGAGGACAGGTCCGTGACGCGCGCGTTGACGATGATTTCCACGCCCAGCCTGCGCGCAGCCAGCCCAAGCGCATCCACCGCCGTCGAGGCCAGCAACGACGCGGGATACACCCTCCCCTCCTCCTCCAGGCGAAGGGGTACGCCGAGTTCCTCCCAGAATGCCGCCAACCGCTCATAGGGCATGGCGGCGAGCACCTGCGCGGCAAAGTCCGCTCCGCCGGGATAGTCGGGTGCGCCTGCGTTCAGCAGGTTGCCCCGTCCGTTTCCCGTCACGCCCAGCTTTTTGAGCGGCCGGCGGCCGCGCTCCAGCACCGTAACCGCCTGCCCGGCCCGCGCCGCGGCGATGGCAGCGGCCATGCCCGCCGCTCCGCCGCCGATGATCAGGGTATGCATTATAGTTGCCTCATTTCATCAATCAGCCGCTGCTCGTTATAGAGCGCCTCCAGCATGGATACGTTCTGGATGAGCGCATCGCCCGCCCTGGCAACGGCGGCGATGAACGCCTGATCCATCGCGCGCAGCCCGCCCTGCTCTAGCAGCGGGCACACGCACCATGCGCGCGGGTCCAGCTCCGCCGTGCAATGCGCATGATCTCCCAGCGCGTCGGCCTGCACGCGGATGCGCAGCGGAAAGATGCGGCAGGCCAGGGGCCGGTGTTCGCGGGGGCAGGTTCCCTCGCACACCAGGCGCTTGCCGCCTTTGAAGAGCGTGTTGTCGTCCACGAGCCGGAAGGGGAAACCCTCTATGGGCCGGCGATAGTACGTTTCCTCGAAAGGAAACAGCAGCATGCCATTGAGGCCGGTTTCGTCCGGTTGGCAGCAGGCGGCCCCGCACAGGCGTCCGCAGTCCCGTTTGAGCGGGGTTGCATCGCCCAGCGCCTTACGCGCGTTCTCCAGCGCGCGTAAGGCGCCCCGTCTGCTCAGCAGCTTCATGATGACCGGCATAGATCCTTCCCCCATATTCGTTTCATAGAATGGTGTAAGGCCAGTATACCCAAATCGCGCCCTGCGCGCAACCATGTCGGTTGGTCCCTTGAGGAAAAAGGCGAAAAGCATTTTTCTCTCCGAGGCCCCAGCAACGCAGGGAAACGGCTGTCCCGCAAAGAAATGCAGGAACAGAGGGCATGCGCCGCCGCACTTCAGCGCCGCGCACCTGTCCGTGAGAGCCATGGCGGCGCGCCGCTTCCGTTTTCCATGCTTGACGGGCGCGCGTTCATGCGGTATCATGGCCGTGTTGCCTCATATACGGAAAGGAAGGGAACGCATGCGTAACAAGAATATCTGGATCGGGATCGGGCTGGTGGCAGCCATCGCCTTGGTGGCTGTTTTGGCCATGGTGTTGCCCACGCGCATCGCCTCTCCGGCATCGGACGCACCTGCGCTGGCGCCGGACGCCACCATCGGCTCTGCCGCCACGGTCGAACCCGCCGCCGAAGCTACCCCCACGGCAGAATCTCCCACCCAGCCCGCCAAGGCGGCGGAGCCTACCATCGAGCCCACCGCCACCGCGGAGCCTACAGCCGAGCCTACCGCCACCACAGCGCCTGCCGGCACGGATGAACCTGACGCCGGGGCGGAGGATACGGCGCCCGTTACCGTGACGTCCCCTTCCGGCGAAACCTCCACGCCCGTACCCGAGGATTCCGAGGAGCCTCAGGCGACGTTTGATCCTTCCACCATCAAGGCCTGGCTGCTGGTTACGGCGGGCAGCATCACCTATCAGCCCATTCCCCTTATCGAGGAAGGCGAATACTCCGTCATCCAGGAGGAAACGGGGGCCGAGAACGTCATTCATGTCACCACGGAAAGCGTTGACATGAAAAGTTCCACCTGCGAAAATCAGGATTGCGTCAAGCAGGGCGTGGTCTCGCTGGACAACAGGGACAGCCGCCTGCTGGGCAATATGATCATCTGCCTGCCCAACCAGGTGACGCTGGAGCTCTACACCACTGAAGAGCTGATTCAGATGCTGTCCGGGACCTGACAGGAGCGTACGAATGAGCAGAAAAAAACAAACCCTGCGGGAACGCACCCAGTGGGTGGCCCTGTGCGGGCTGCTGGTAGCGCTGATGCTGGTGCTGGGTTTTGTAGAGAGCCTGATGCCGGTCGCAGCAGGCGTGCCGGGTATTAAGCTGGGCCTGAGCAACGGCGTATTGATCTTTGCGGTCTATATGCTCAATCTCCCCACGGCGTTTGTGCTGATGGTGCTGAAGGTGGTGCTGTCCGGGCTCCTGTTCGGTGGCGTGAACGCCATGATGTACGCCTTCGCCGGCGGCCTGGTGAGCATGGTGTTCATGGCGCTGCTCAGCCGCGTGCGCGGGGTTCATCCCGTGATGGTGAGCATGGTGGGCGGCGTGGCCCACAACGTGGGCCAGGTGGCGCTGGCCATGGTGATTTTGAGCACGCCAAGCCTGATGTATTATATGGCGGTGCTGATGGTTGCGGGCCTGATTACGGGCGCGGTCACCGGCGTGGCAGCCAACCTTGTGATGAAGCATCTTGCAAAAATCCGCAGATAGTATGACGCCGCACCGGTTCGGTGTGTGCCGCCCGCCTTCAGCGGCCTGAGCCGGACGTGTGCTTTCGCGTCCGGCTGTTTTTCTGTTCATCCCTTAGGCGGTGTCGGAAGCAGCCGCCCGAAAACGGGCCTCCTGCCGCGGCGGATCGTCCGGGGGCAGGGCCGGAGCCTTCGCCCGGCATGAAAACAATGGTTTCCGGTGTTATCCTGTTTTTTGACATTGGCGCCCGATTTGAATCATGAGAATGAAAAAAAGCCATTCTGCAGGAGAGGCCCGTCAAAGGGGACGCATGGACTTTCTGCGCAGCTTTCCTCCCCGCTCAATTTGTCTGACACCCTGCCGTCTTTTGCCGGACCAATAGCCCGCTCACCTTGACAGTTCTTTTTATTCCATAGTACAATGCAAATTGATCACAGGCTGTGCCGCCATGCGCGGCGCCGCTGTTTTTTGGGGGGTTGAGGATGCAGCAGACCTTTGAGCACCTGCTGGGGCTTCCGGCCGAGTCGGCGCTGGCGATTCTCCGGGCCAGCGGAATCACCGGCGTTCAGGTCAAGGCCACCGCCGCTCCCCCGCGACATGCCCCGTCGCCCGCGGACGCGCTGCGTACCCCGGAGGGAGAAGCGCAGGGCTATGCGTCCACGCGTGTGGTGGCCGTAGAGGACGATGGGCGCACGCTCATCGTTTCCCGCTTTTTAACGGGCATGCCCCGGGAAAGGAGCCAGTCATGACCGCACCGCTCTACGCGGAGATCGACCTCAACCGCCTGCCCAGGCATGTGGCCATCATCATGGATGGAAACGGACGCTGGGCCAAGCAGCACAAGGTCAAGGTGGCGCTGGGGCACCGCACCGGCACCGAAACGCTGCGCGAGATCATCCGTTCCTCCAGCGATATCGGGATTGAGGCCCTGTCGCTCTATGCCTTTTCCACGGAAAACTGGGCCCGCCCCGCCGCCGAGGTGGAGGCGCTGATGCAGCTGATTCTGGACTTTTTTGCCAGCGAGATCGACGAGCTGGACGAAAAGAACGTGCGCATCACCATATTGGGCGACAAGGACGCCCTTCCGCCCCGCCAGCGCGACGTGCTGCGCGAGGCCGAGCGCCGTACGCTGGAAAACACGGGACTGAGGCTCAACATCGCCATCAATTACGGTGCGCGGGCCGAGCTGGCGCGGGCTGCCCGGCAGATCGCGCAGGAGGTGCAGTCGGGAACGCTGGACCTTTCCCAAGTAGATGAAAAGGCCCTTTCCGACAGGTTGTATACCCATGATCTGCCGGATGTTGATTTGCTCATCCGCACCAGCGGAGAGATGCGCCTGAGCAATTTCCTGCTCTATCAGTGCGCCTATGCCGAGTTTCTCTTCCCCACGGTGCTGTGGCCGGATTTCACCGTCGAGGACTATCACCGCTGCATCGCACAGTTCCAGGGAAGAAAACGCCGCTTTGGCAAACGCGAGGAATGAACGTTTCCAAGGAGGAACCATGAGCGAAAGCAATCCGCAGAAAAAAACATCCTCCATGATTCAGCGCTGCATCACCGGCGCGGTGCTGGTGGCGCTGTTGGCCGGCGTGCTCCTTGTGGGAAGCTGGCTGTTTGCCGTGGCGGCGTTTTTGTGCCTTTCTCTGGCTCTGTACGAGGAGCTCACCGCTCTCAGCCGCGGGGGACATTATCCGGTTTGGTGGACCAGTTTCGCGGGGCTGGCCATCTCCGTGCCGCTGATGATGTTCTATTCCTCTCTGGTGATCATTCCCATTCTGGCGCTGCTTTCCTTTATTGTGCTGCTGGTGGTGATGCGGCGGGAAAATCCGGATCTGGTGGATATCTGCATGAGCGAGCTTCCCATGCTTACGGTGGTGCTGCCGGGAATGTGCCTGTTCGGCATTTTGGATACCGAGCCGCGAAGCCTCCAGGCGCTTCTGCTGGTGCTGGTATTCGCCATCGCCGTGGGCGGCGATACCTTCGCCTACTTTGTGGGAAGCGCCATTGGCGGGCCCAAGCTGTGCCCGCACATCAGCCCCAACAAAACCGTGGCCGGAGCTGCCGGCGGGCTGGTGGGCAGCATTTTGTGCGCGGTGGCCGCAGGCCGCATCTTTACGCTGTGCTTTCCTGATTTTTCGGGCTTCCCGCCCATTTGGGCCGATATGCTGTGCGGCCTGTTTGGCGGCATTGCCGGACAAATGGGGGACCTGTTTGCCAGCATGGTCAAACGCCACTGCAAGATCAAGGATTTCGGCCATATCTTTCCCGGACACGGCGGCATGCTGGACCGGCTGGACAGCATCGTTTTTACCGCCATCATCGTCTATTCCTATCGTGTGATTTTGCTGGCTTCCATTTGAGAAAAGAGGTCTTGGCACATGAAAAAACGCCGTTTGGCTATACTGGGTTCCACGGGCAGCATCGGCACGCAGGCGCTGGAGGTGGCCGCGTTGCATCCCGACCGCTTCGAAGTGGCTGCGCTCACCGCGTATTCCAGCCGCGAAAAGCTCTTTGAGCAGGTGCGGGCTTTTCGTCCGCGGCTGGCTGGCCTGGTTCAGCCCATTCCCCGGGAAGAAATTCCTGCGGACCTGCGGTTCTGCGAATGGGTCTTTGGCCCCGAAGCGCTCACGCTGGCTGCTCAGGCGGATGCAGACGACGTGCTGGTGAGCGTGGTAGGCATGGTGGGCCTTCAAAGCGTGCTCACGGCGCTTGCCGGAGGCAAGCGTGTGCTGCTGGCCAACAAGGAGGCGCTGGTGGCGGGCGGCCATCTGGTGATGGAGGCAGCCCGGCGCGTGGGCGAGCATGCGCTTCTGCCCGTGGACAGCGAGCACAGCGCCATCTTTCAGTGCCTTCAGGGAGCGGGCGGGAATCCGTATTCCCGCATCATCCTGACCTGTTCCGGCGGTCCGTTCCGCACCTGGACTGGAGACGAGATTCGGGCAGCCACAAAGGAACAGGCGCTCAGGCATCCCAACTGGGTCATGGGACAGAAGATCACCATTGATTCTGCGACCCTGTTTAACAAAACGCTGGAGATGATCGAAGCAAGGTGGCTTTTTGACGCGCGCCCCGATCAGATCGAGGTGGTGGTCCATCCCCAGAGCGTCATTCACAGTGGCGTGGAATTTGCCGACGGCGCGCTGATCGCCCAGCTGGGTACGCCGGACATGCGCCTGCCCATCCTCTACGCCATGGCCTACCCCGACCGCCTGCCCACCGGCGGCAAAAGGCTGGACCTGTTTTCGGTGGGAGGCCTGACGTTCGAGCGTCCGGACGAGGCGCGCTTCCCTTCCATTCGCCTGGCGCGCGAGTGCCTGCGCGCAGGCGGCGCGGCTGGCTGCGTGCTCAACGCCGCCAATGAAGTGGCCGTAGGCGAATTGTTACAATCCAGCGGGAAGGAACCCATGCGCATCGGTCGAATCTTCGATACTGTGGAGGAAACGCTCTCGCGCGTGGGCAACCTGCCGGCCGCGTCGCTGGAGCAGGTCATGGAGGCTGACCGTCTTGCGCGGGATACCGCGCGGCAGGTTCTGCATAAGCTAGGCTGATCCCTCCAAAGAAAGGA
>UQEF01000019.1 GCA_900540045.1 uncultured Eubacteriales bacterium
GGTCGATGGATGCGAACGTAAAATTCCACAAGGCCAAGCTGGATTATGAAAACATGTACGCACAGTGCGCCACCTTTCTGGCGCTTGCGGAGGCCAACGAGGAATATGTGCAGGGCATGCCGGTGCTTGTGATCGGCGACAGCTCCTATGCGTCTGGCAGAGGCCAGCCGGCCATGCATGAAACCAAGATGTACTATACCTTTATGAAGTATTGTCTGAACGTGGACATGCCCTTTGGAACGGCCAACGAGATCCGGGATCAGGCACGCATGATTGAGGATACGGAGGATTTCGTGCTGATGTCCTGCTACCCGAACGAAGGATGCGTACAGGCCATTGGGGACGCTATGGTAATCAAGCTCAGCGAGCAAATCTATTGAGGCACAGGAGGGCGCGCTGCCGGCATGCGCCTGTTGAAAGGCGCGGAGACGGCTTTTTTCGGTCGGCATCCCAAGAAAGAAAAACCATTCTATGATCGTTGGATGAATGTGGGAATCCTATCCGGGTTCATCCTGCAAGGAGGAGAGTGGACATGCGCAAAATGATGGGATGGCTGATCGCACTGCTCATGATGTGCGGCAGCGCCGTTGCAGAGCAGGCAGCGCTCCCCTGGTCGATGACGTGGGAAACCACGCCCGCCGGATGTGTACAGGCGCTGGAGGCCAACATGGGCGAAGGCTGCACGATTGTCGCCCTGCGGGACGGCAGTGTGCAGATCGACCTGACAGCCCGGCAGGGGGAGTACGGCGTGAGCTTCCGGGCGGTCTTTGATGGAGGAAGGACAAGGGAACAAATCGACTCCGTAACGCTGAACGAGCTGGCGGATGAGGCGCTGCGGCTCTCGTGGGTGGCGATTGATTTTGCCCCCGCAGGGGAGGAACAAAGCTCCGATTGGGGTGCCGCCATGGAGATGTACCGGACCGTCTATGATCGTTTTGTGCAGGAATTCGGCGAGCAGGCGATCAAACGGGTCTACCTGTCGGCTCCACATAGCGGGGGTCGCATTTCCCATCGCTCGGAGCGCGGACCTGACGGCCTGCCGGACTGGGAGGCGCTCCGGCGGGACTGGAACATGGACAGCGAGACTTGCGACGCGCTGTGGCTGATAGCGGGAGACGATCACGCCAGCTGCCGTCTGTACGCCACATTCAGGGATGCGGGAACAGGAAACGGCTGGCTGTGGCGCGCCTCCTGCTACTTTACCCGCGAGAGGCAGGCGGCTGCCTTTGAGCAATACAAGGCGGGCATTGGAGCCATGGAGGCCGCAGCCATTGGCCGCCAGGCGGCGCTGGAAGATACCGGAATGACGGAGGCGGACTTCATCGCCTATTACCGTGATCCGGACGTGTGGCAGTATGACGGACTGGACAGATACGTTCTCTACGTCTTTGCGCGAACCGCGGACAAGCATGATGGCGACAGCCGCGTGTGCCAGATTGGCATAGATCCGTATACAGGCGCGGTGCTCAGCCTGGAATGGACCGACGGAGTGGGCTAAACAATGGGCAGCCCCGGCAGCATTCAAGCGCTGCCGGGGCACTTTTATTAGATTATTTTTTTGCCGCGCGGGCCAGGATCGGCGCAAGGAACTGTCCCGTATAGCTTTCGGGTACCTTGGCCACCTTCTCCGGCGTACCCTGGCACACGACGGTACCGCCCCCGTCACCGCCTTCGGGACCCAGATCGATCAGGTAATCGGCGGTCTTGATGACATCCAGATTGTGCTCGATGACCAGCACACTGTTGCCCGCCTCCACCAGTCGCTGGAGCACGTCGATGAGCTTTTGCACGTCGGCCATGTGAAGCCCGGTGGTGGGCTCGTCCAGCAGATAGAGGGTGCGGCCCGTAGCGCGGCGGCTGAGCTCGGTAGCGAGCTTGATGCGCTGAGCCTCCCCGCCGGAAAGCTGGGTGCTGGGCTGGCCCAGCTTGATGTAATCAAGCCCCACATCATAGAGCGTCTGGAGCTTTTTGACGATGGGCTCATGGTTTTCAAAGAAGCCCAGCGCCTCCTCCACGGTCATCTCCAGCACCTCGTGGATGTTCTTGCCCTTGTAGCGCACGTCGAGGGTTTCGCGGTTATAGCGCGCACCCTTGCACACGTCGCACGGCACGTAAATGTCCGGAAGGAAGTGCATCTCGATCTTGAGCAGGCCGTCGCCGCCGCAGGCCTCGCAGCGGCCGCCCTTGACGTTGAAGCTGAAGCGGTTTTCCTTGTAGCCGCGGGCCTTGGCGTCGGGCGTCATGGCAAAGACGCGGCGCACCAGATCGAACAGACCGGTGTACGTGGCGGGGTTGGAGCGCGGCGTGCGGCCGATGGGGCTCTGATCGATGGCGATGATCTTGTCCAGCTGCTCTACGCCCTCCATGCGGTCAAACTTGCCCGCGCGCGTCTTGGCACGGTTGAGCACCTTCGCCAGGTGCTTGTAGACAATCTCGTTGATGAGGCTGGACTTGCCCGACCCGCTTACACCTGTGACGCAGCAGAATACGCCCAGGGGCAGCTTTACGTCGATGTTTTTCAGGTTGTTTTCCTTCGCGCCCCGCACCGTGAGCCAGCCGGACGGCTTGCGCCGCTTTTTCGGCACGGGAATGGACAATTTGCCGCTGAGATACTGGCCCGTGAGGGAGCGGGGGTTGGCCAGAATCTCGTCGATGGTGCCCTCTGCGGTGATCTCGCCGCCGTGGATACCCGCGCCGGGGCCCACGTCCACGATGTAGTCAGCGGCGTACATGGTGTCCTCGTCATGCTCCACCACGATCAGCGTATTGCCCAGATCGCGCAGGCGCTTGAGCGTAGCCAGGAGCTTTGCGTTATCGCGCTGATGCAGGCCGATGGAGGGCTCGTCCAGGATGTAGAGCACGCCCATCAGGCTGGAGCCGATCTGCGTGGCCAGGCGGATGCGCTGTGCTTCGCCGCCGGAGAGGGTGGCCGCCGCGCGCGACAGCGTGAGGTAGGACAGGCCCACGCTGTCCAGAAAGCCCAGGCGTGAGTCAATCTCGCGCAGAATCTGCGAGGCGATCATGCTGTCCTTTTCGCTCAGGTGCAGATCCTTGAAGAAGGCGCGCGCCGCCGATACGCTCAGGTCGCACAGTTCGCTGATGTTCATGCCGCCCACCGTCACGGCCAGCACTTCGGGGCGCAGACGGCGCCCGCCGCAAGCGCGGCAGCTGTCTGTGACCATGTACTCCTCATACGCGGCCTTCATGGACTCACTGGTGGTCTCGCGGTAACGGCGGTTGAGGGAGGTAATCACGCCCTCAAAGGTGGTCTGATATTGCCCCTTCCCATGGGCACTCTCGTATTCGATGGTGATTTTGTCGTTGGAACCGTAGAGCAAAATGTCCAGGATCTTGGGCGGCAGATCGCGCACCGGCGTATCCAGGCTGAAGCCATACAGATCGGCCAGCGCCCGGAAATAGCTCATGGCCATGCTGTTTTTGTCCATGGTATTCCAGCCCATGGCCTGCAGCGCGCCCTGGTTAAGGCTCAAGTCCGGATTGGGGATGACGGTTTCCGGGGAGATGCGCATCACCGTGCCCAGACCGCCGCATTCAGGACAGGCCCCGAAGGGGCTGTTGAAGCTGAACATGCGGGGCGAGAGCTCCTCGATGGACACGCCGCACTCCGGGCACGCGTAGTTCTGGGAAAACAGCAGCGTCCCCTTGTCAAACAGGTCCACCAGCACCAGACCGCCGCTTTCCCCGGCGGCGGTCTCCATGCTGTCAGCCAGGCGCTGACGGAACTCGTCCGAAGGGCGCACGATCAGACGGTCCACCACGATTTCAATGTCGTGCTTTTTCTTTTTGTCCAGCTGCGGCGTATCATCCAGCTCGTAGAGCTCGCCGTCGATGCGCACGCGCACAAAGCCGCGCTTCTGCGCGTCTTCCAGAAGCTTGGTATGCTCGCCCTTGCGCGCACGGACCACAGGCGCGAGCAGCTGTAGCCGCTGCCCCTCCGGATACGCCATCACCTGATCGGCCATCTGGTCGATGGTCTGCTGGCGGATCTCGCGGCCGCATTTGGGGCAGTGAGGCACGCCCACGCGCGCATAGAGCAGGCGCAGATAGTCGTAGATCTCCGTTACGGTGCCCACGGTGGAACGGGGATTTCGCGCCGTGGTCTTCTGGTCGATGGAAATGGCGGGGGACAGACCCTCAATGGAGTCGATATCCGGCTTTTCCATCTGCCCCAAAAACATGCGCGCATAGGAGGACAGGCTCTCCACATAGCGGCGCTGTCCCTCGGCGTAAATGGTGTCAAAAGCCAGGCTGGTTTTGCCGGACCCGCTCAGGCCTGTGAACACCACCAGCTTGTTGCGCGGGATTTCCAATGTGACGTTTTTCAGATTATGTTCGCGCGCGCCGCGAACGATGAGCTTGTCCTGCAAGGAATGGATCGTCCTCTCTGCCTTTATGGGCGGGCTGGGATCAGCGCACCTCGATCAGCTCGTACTCCAGCGAGCCTACGCCCAGCTTGGCGGCATGTTCCACGCCGGAACGCCAGTTGGTGTAGGGGTGCGTATCGTTGAAGATGTCGCCGGTGCGGTTCTTGCGGTCGGTCAGGAAGGTGCCGGGCAGCGGCTCCATGCGGTTGCAAGCGTCCGCGCAGGCCACGTCCAGCGCCACGGGGTCGAAGCTGGCAAACATGCCCACGTCTGCAATGATGGGCGTATCGTTTTCCGGGTGGCAGTCGCAATAGGGCGATACGTCCATTACCAGCGAGATGTGGAAATTGGGGCGGTCTTTGATGACGGCCCAGGCATATTCGGCAATCTTGCAGTTGAGCACGTCGTTGGAGCTGTCCGGCCCCTGGATGGCGCCCCGGTCGCGGCAAGCGCCCACGCAGCGGCCGCAGCCCACGCACTTGTCGTGGTCGATGGTGGCACGCCGGCGGCCTTTTTCTCCGCTGAAGCTGATGGCTCCATGGGCACATTGACGGACGCACATGCCGCATCCGATGCACTTGTCGTGGTCCACTACGGGCTTGCCGTCACAGTGCATGGCGCGCTTGCCTGCCGTGGAACCAAGGCCCATGCCCAGATTCTTCAGTGCGCCGCCAATGCCCGTGCCTTCGTGACATTTGAAGTGGGTCAGGCTGATGACGGCATCCGCGTCCATGGCCGCGCGCCCAATGAGCGCCTCCTTGCAGTATTCCCCGTCGATGGGTACGGAAACATGGTCGTTGCCCAGAAGGCCATCGGCGATGATGACATGGCAGCCGGTTTGAAGAGGGCCAAAGCCGTTTTCAAAGGCGGCGGTCAAATGATCCAGCGCATTGCGGCGCATGCCGGTGTACAGAGTGTTGCAGTCCGTCAGGAAGGGGCGCGCTCCCATATCCTTGAGCGTATCCACCACAACCTTGGCATAATTGGGACGCAGGAAAGCCAGGTTGCCCGGCTCGCCAAAGTGCATTTTGATGGCGGTGAACTTGCCTTCCAGCGGCATGCTGGTCATACCGGCCGCCTCGATGAGATGGCGCAGCTTCTGAAGAACGTTCCGGTCGGGTTTGGCGCGAAAATTGGTAAAATAAACCTTGGATTTTTCCATGGATAGCCACCTCCAGCAGAATGCGAAAACACGTTCGCCTTTGCATTGTAGCATAGTTTGGAGCCAGCCGCAAGATGGCACAGGATATCGGGCTGCGGAAAATCTGTTTTTTGGAAATGGAAGCTTTGTGAACGGACGGTGAGATGAGAAGGATAACATAACATAAAGGATAGCATAATATATAAGGAAAGCATCTGAATCCAGCGGAGAATGATGAAGGGGTAAGCCGACAAGAAGACACACACGGGAGCGTGTTCATTTCTTGTGTAAAACAGGACGGCGCCGCCGTGCTTTGCGGCCCAAAAATTCAAAAAATTTTAGCAAAACCCTTGCATTTGGGGACGTTTTGTTTTATACTACTGAAGCTGTCTGTTTAGGGATGAAGCGGTAAGTTGCCGCCATGGCCATGGCGGGTAATTATCGTGGACCAGCCCGGAAATCGGGCGACGGACTTGAGACATCGCGCGGGGCGCGATCCGCGGCCAGGGCCTGAGCGCTCTCACGGCGAGGGTCCGAAGCGGAATAAGGAAGGCGAGGGTTGCCTCGCCTGCTTACAAGCGGCCGATGGACACACCCGGGGCGGTGTACTTGAGACGAATCAAGGAGGAACGAAAATGGCCAACCAGAAAATCCGTATCAAGCTGAAGGCTTACGAGCACAACCTGATCGATCAGTCCTCCGAGCGGATCGTGGAAACCGCGAAGCGGACGGGCGCGAAGGTTTCGGGCCCCATTCCCCTGCCGACGGAAAAGGAGATCGTGACCATTCTGCGCGCGCCCCACAAGTACAAGGATAGCCGCGAGCAGTTTGAGATGCGCACCCACAAGCGCCTCATCGATATTCACAATCCCAACCCCCGCACGGTCGATGCCATGATGAAGCTGGATCTTCCTGCCGGCGTCGAAATCGAAATCAAGCTCAATAACTAATGCAGGAGGTACGACATCATGAAGAAAGCGATCGTAGGTAAGAAGATCGGCATGACGCAGGTTTTCACCGATGACGGCCGCCTCGTGCCCGTGACTGTGGTGGAGGCCGGCCCCTGCAAGGTCGTGCAGAAGAAGACCACCGAGTCCGACGGTTACGACGCCGTGCAGGTCGGCTTTGACACCTATGCGGAAAACCGCGCCAAGAAGCTGGTCAACAAGCCCCTCACGGGCCATTTCAAGAAGGCCGGCGTAGCCCCCACCCGTTACCTGCGCGAGTTCCGCCTGGACAACGTGGCCGAGCTGGAAGTGGGCAACGAGCTGACCGTTTCTCAGTTTGAAGCCGGCGAAAAGATCGACGTCAGCGGCGTGAGCAAGGGCCACGGCTTCACCGGCACCATCCAGCGCTGGAATCAGCATACCGGCCCCATGGCCCACGGCTCCAAGTATCACCGTGGCGTGGGCTCCATGAGCGCCAACTCCGATCCCTCCCGCGTGTTCAAAAACAAGCACATGCCCGGCCATTACGGCGTGGAGCGCGTGACCGTCCAGAACCTGGAGATCGTCCGGGTGGACGCCGAGCGCAACCTGCTCCTCATCAAGGGCGCGGTGCCCGGCCCCAACGGCGGCCTTCTGCTGGTGCGCAACACCTGCAAGGCTTAACGGCGCCACACATTGGGAAATGTAAGTACCCTTTTATGAAGGAGGAAATCAACACCATGCCTAAGACTTCTTTGTATAACATGGAAGGCGCGGCCATTGGCGAAGTGGAGCTGAGCGAGGAGCTCTTTGCCGCTCCCATCAACACCGCCGCTATGCATCTGGTCGTCCGCTCCATTCTGGCCAATCAGCGCCAGGGCACGCAGAGCGCCCTCACCCGCGGCGAGGTCCGTGGCGGTGGCCGTAAGATCTACCGCCAGAAGGGCACCGGCAATGCACGTCACCATGGCAACCGCGCTCCGCAGTTCCGTCACGGCGGCGTCGTCTTTGCGCCCAAGCCCCGCGACTATGTCATCAACGTGCCCAAGAAGATCCGCCGCCTGGCCTTCAAGAGCGCCATGACCTCCAAGCTCAACGCCGGCGAGATCATCGTGGTGGACGAAATCAAGCTCGCCGAGCCCAAGACCAAGCTCATGGCCAAGGTGCTGGGCAACTTCGACCTCAAGGGCTGGACCATGCTGGTGCTGCCCGGCCGTGACGAGACCCTCGTGCGCGCCTCCGGCAACATCGAAAAGCTCCAGACTTCCTACGTCAACACCCTCAACGTGTACGATATCCTGAAAGCCGGCAAGATCATCCTCACCAAGGATGCTCTCAAGGGCGTAGAGGAGGTTTACGCATGAAAAATCCCCATGACGTCATCCTGCGCCCCGTTCTGACCGAAGCGTCCTACGAGGGCATCGCGGACAAGCGCTATGTGTTCGAAGTGCACAAGAGCGCCAACAAGACCGAGATCAAGCTCGCGCTTGAGGCCATCTTCAAGGACATCAAGGTCGAGAAGGTCAACACCCTGCGCACCATCGGCAAGATCAAGCGCCAGGGCCGCACCTCCGGCCGCACCCCGGAGATCAAAAAGGCCTATGTGACCCTCACCAAGGACTCCAAGCCCATCGAGTTCTTTGAAGGCATGGCTGACTAATAGCAGGGAGGACAAGACACGATGGCTATTCGAGTTTATAAGCCGACCTCGCCCGCCCGCCGTTTCATGTCGGTGCTGACGTACGAGGAGATCACCACCAACAAGCCGGAAAAGAGCCTGCTTGAGTGCAAGAAGAAGAACGCCGGCCGCAACAAGCAGGGCAAGATCACCGTGCGCCACCAGGGCGGCGGCAATAAGGTCAAGTACCGCATCATCGATTTCAAGCGCAATAAGCTGGACATCCCCGCCAAGGTCGCTACCATCGAGTACGACCCCAACCGCTCTGCCTTTATCGCCCTGCTCCACTATGCGGACGGCGAGAAGCGCTACATCCTGGCTCCTCTGGGCCTGAACGTGGGCGACACGGTCATCTCCAGCGCCAATGCCGACATCAAGCCCGGCAATGCGCTGCCCATCTCCGCTATCCCCGTCGGCACCTTGATCCACAACCTGGAGATCAAGCCCGGCCGCGGCGGCCAGATGGTCCGCTCCGCCGGCATGAGCGCGCAGCTCATGGCCAAGGAAGGCCAGTACGCGCAGGTCCGCCTGCCCAGCGGCGAGGTGCGCAAGGTGCCCATGAACGCCATGGCCACCATCGGCACCGTGGGCAACACCGATCACGAGAACGTGCGCATCGGCAAGGCTGGCCGCAAGCGCCACATGGGCGTCCGGCCCACTGTGCGCGGCGTCGTCATGAACCCCTGCGACCATCCGCACGGCGGCGGCGAGGGCAAGAGCCCCGTCGGCATGCCCGCCCCTGTGACCCCGTGGGGCAAGGTTGCGCTGGGACTTAAGACCCGCAAGCACAAGAAGTACTCCAACAAGATGATTGTGAAGCGCGCGGGCAAGTAAGCCCTTGCATCCAAGGAAGGAGGAAGCCTCTCAATGAGCCGTTCCGTCAAGAAGGGACCTTTTGTAAACGAAGCGCTGATGAAGCGTATCGTTGAAATGAATAACACCGGCAAGAAGGCGGTCGCCAAGACCTGGTCCAGGTCCTCCACCATCTTCCCGGATTTCGTGGGCCACACCATCGCTGTGCATGACGGCCGCAAGCATGTGCCCGTCTACATCACCGAGGACATGGTCGGCCACAAGCTGGGCGAGTTCGCCCCCACCCGCACGTATCGCGGTCACGCCGGCGAAAAAGCCACCGGCAAAAAGTAAGCGGAAGGAGTGAGTTTCCATGGCAACCAATACCCAGAAGAAGGCGCAAGCCCACATGGCGGCCCGCGATACTCGTCCCGCCGCTCATGCCAAGTACGTGCGCATCTCTTCCCGCAAGGTCAAGATCGTCATTGACCTCATCCGCGGCAAGAGTGTGGACGACGCGCTCGCCATCCTTCAGTACACCCCCAAGGCCGCCGCTCCCGTGGTGCATAAGCTGCTTTCCAGCGCCATCGCCAACGCGGTCAACAACAACGAGATGGACCGCAAGGCCCTCTACGTTGCGGAAATCTACGCCAACCCCGGCCCCACGCTCAAGCGCTACGTTGCCCGCTCCCGCGGCAGCGCGTCCCCCGTTCTCAAGCGCACCAGCCACATCAGCGTGGTGCTGGACCAGAAGTAATCCAAGGGAGGTTTATCAATGGGACAGAAAGTAAATCCCCACGGCGCTCGTGTTGGCGTGATCTTCAACTGGAGCACCCGCTGGTATGCCGGCAAGAAGGATTTCGCGAACAACCTCGTTGAGGATTACAAGCTCCGCGAAATGCTCAAGAAGAAATACTACGCCACCGGTATCAGCCACATTGATATCGAGCGCAGCGCCAACCGCGTGACCATCAACATCTTCACCGCCAAGCCCGGCATGATTATCGGCCGCGGCGGCGCGGGCATCGAGGCGCTCAAGAAGGACATCGAAGCCTTCCTGGGCCGTCCCGCCAACATCAACATCATGGAGATCAAGGTGCCCGACACCAACGCCCAGCTTGTGGCCGAGAACATCGCCCAGCAGCTGGAGAAGCGCATCTCCTTCCGCCGCGCCATGAAGCAGAGCCTGCAGCGCGCCATGCGCGCCGGCGCCAAGGGCATGAAGACCACCGTGAGCGGCCGTCTGGGCGGCGCGGATATCGCCCGCACCGAGCACTATCACGAGGGCTCCATCCCCCTGCAAACGCTTCGCGCCGACATCGACTACGGCTTCGCCGAAGCCAAGACCACCTATGGCCGCTTGGGCGTCAAAGTCTGGGTGTACAAGGGACAGCGTCTTCCCAAGCCCAAGAAAGCGCCGGTCGCCGCCAAAACCGAAGGAGGCAAATAAGCTATGTTGATGCCTAAGAGAGTGAAACGCCGTCGCGTGTTCCGTGGCCGTATGAAGGGCAAGGCCATGCGCGGCAACTTCCTGGCCTACGGCGATTTCGGCCTGGTCGCCACCGAGCCCAGCTGGATTACCTCCCAGCAGATCGAGGCGGCCCGTATCGCCCTGACCCGTTATACCAAGCGCGGCGGTCAGGTGTGGATCAAGATTTTCCCCGACAAGCCCGTCACCGAAAAGCCCGCTGAGACCCGCATGGGTTCCGGCAAGGGTTCTCCCGAGTACTGGGTGGCGGTGGTCAAGCCCGGCCGCGTTCTGTTTGAGATCGCGGGCGTACCTGAGGATGTGGCTCGCGAGGCCCTGCGTCTGGCCTCCCACAAGCTGCCCCTCAAGACCAAGATCCTCGCGCGTGAGGACAACAAAGAAGCGGGTGGTGAAGCACAATGAAGGCTAAGGAGCTAAGAGCCATGAACAAGACCGAGCTTGAGAACAAGGTCGGAGAACTGAAGGCGGAGCTGTTCAACCTTCGTTTCCAGCTTGCCACCGGTCAGTTGCAGAACACTACGGTCATCGCCAGCACCAAGCGCGATATCGCCCGCTGCATGACCATCCTTCGCGAGCAGGAACTCAAGGACGCCCGCTAAGGGCCTAAGTAAATGAAGGAGGCAACCGCTTCAATGTCTGAGCAGAGAGGACTTCGCAAGACCCGCGAGGGCGTGGTCGTCAGCGACAAGATGGACAAGACCATCGTCGTGGAGATCAAGACCCGCGTGCGCCATCCGCTGTATGGCAAAATCATGAACCAGACCAGCAAGCTCAAGGCCCATGACGAAAACAACGAGTGCGGCGTCGGCGACCGCGTGCGCGTGATGGAAACCCGCCCGCTGAGCCGCGACAAGCGCTGGCGCTTGGTCGAAATCGTAGAAAAGGCCAAGTAATATACCGCAGCCCTCACAGGCAAAAGGGCCCCGCGCCAAGCCTCTGATGGGCGCTCCGAATCAACAGTCGCGGGAAAGCACCCCGCTTTCCCGATTCCAACAAGGAGGAAAAACCGTATGATCCAGCCGCAAACGCGACTCAAGGTGGCCGACAATTCCGGCGCCAAGGAAATCATGTGCATCCGCGTGCTCGGCGGTTCCTTCCGCCGTGACGGCTCCATCGGCGATGTGATCGTGGCCAGCGTCAAGAGCGCTACCCCCGGCGGCGCCGTGAAAAAGGGCGACGTGGTCAAGGCCGTGGTCGTCCGCATGCGCAAGCAGAAGCGCCGTCCCGACGGCAGCTATATCCGCTTTGACGACAACGCCGCCGTTATCATCAACGACCAGAAAATGCCCCGTGGCACCCGTATCTTTGGACCTGTTGCCCGCGAGCTGCGCGAGAAGGACTTCATGAAGATCGTTTCGCTGGCTCCCGAAGTGCTGTAATTGGGAGGATTGACGAATGAATAAGGTTCATGTCAAAAAGAACGACCAGGTCGTCGTCATCTCCGGTCCCAAGGACGGCGATAAGGCCATCAAGGGCAAGCAGGGCAAGATCCTGACCGTCGACCCCAAGGCCGGCAAGGTGATCGTCGAGGGCGTCGCCTATGTCACCAAGCACCAGAAGCCCCGCCGTCAGGGCCAGCAGGGCGGCATCTTCCAGAAGGAGCGCGCCATCGACGCCTCCAACGTGATGCTGATCTGCCCCAAGTGCGGCAAGGCCACCCGCGTCGCACACCGCGTGACCGAGGTG
Organism: uncultured Eubacteriales bacterium; assembly: GCA_900540045.1. Taxonomy (GTDB): domain Bacteria; phylum Bacillota; class Clostridia; order Christensenellales; family Aristaeellaceae; genus Limiplasma; species Limiplasma merdipullorum. The sequence goes on from UQEF01000019.1 coordinate 12,098, forward strand.
GAGCGCGAGGACGGCTCCAAGAAGAAGAAAATCGTCCGCGTCTGCAAGCGCTGCAAAGCGGATATTGACTGAGGAGGTAAGGTAAATGGCTACTCGCATTAAGGAAAAGTACCTCAATGAAGCCGTGCCTGCCCTCCAGCAGAAGTTCGGCTACAAAAACCCCATGCAGATCCCCAAGCTCTCCAAGATCGTCATCAACATGGGCCTGGGCGACTGCAAGGACAATCCCAAGGCGCTGGAAGTGGCCGTGAAGGAACTGGCCGCCATCGCCGGCCAGCAGCCGCTGGTGACCAAGGCCCGCAAGTCCATCGCAAACTTCAAGCTCCGCGAGGGCATGAACGTGGGCGCCAAGGTGACCCTCCGCGGCTCCCGCATGGAAGAGTTCATGGATAAGCTGGTCAATATCGCCCTTCCCCGCGTGCGCGACTTCCGCGGCGTAAGCGACAAGGCCTTTGACGGCCGTGGCAACTACGCCCTGGGCATCCGCGAACAGCTTCTGTTCCCCGAAATCGAGTACGACAAGGTGGAAAAGATCCGCGGCATGGAAATGATCTTCGTAACGACCGCCCAGACCGACGAGGAGTGCAAGGAACTGCTTCGTCTGCTGGGAATGCCGTTCGCGCAGTAAGGATAGGGAGGAGCAAGAAACATGGCTAAGACCAGTATGAAAATCAAGCAGGCCAGAACGCCCAAGTTCTCCACCCGTGCCTATACGCGCTGCCGCCTGTGTGGCCGCCCGCACTCGGTGCTTCGCAAGTACGGCATCTGCCGTATCTGCTTCAGAGAGCTGGCCTACAAGGGCCAAATCCCCGGTGTCCGCAAGGCCAGTTGGTAAGCGGGAAAGAACGGAAGGAGGTTCCATCATGGTTGTGAATGATCCCATCGCCGATATGCTGACCCGCATCCGCAATGCGCAGATCGCCAAGCACGACGCCGTCGTTCTGCCCGCCAGCAACACCAAGAAGGCGATCGCCAAGATCCTCTTGGCGGAAGGTTATGTCAAGTCGGTCGATTTCATCGATGACGGCCCCCAGGGCAGCATCAAGATCGTCCTGAAATACGTCAACGGCAAGCAGCAGCCCGTGATCGCCGGCCTCAAGCGCATCTCGAAGCCCGGCCTTCGCGTCTATGCCAAGTCCGAAGAGCTGCCCAAGGTGCTGGGCGGCCTGGGCATCGCCATCATCTCCACCTCCAAGGGGCTGATGACGGACCGTGAAGCCCGCAAGCAAATGATCGGCGGCGAAGTGCTCGCCTACATCTGGTAAACCGACACGCAATGGAGGTGTAAGACAATGTCTCGAATCGGAAAACTTCCGATCACAGTCCCCGCGGGCGTGACGGTAACGGTGGACGAGGACAACACCGTAACGGTGAAGGGCCCCAAGGGTACCTTGACCCAGGCGGTGAACCGCGATATCACCCTCAAGCAGGAAGGCAATGTCCTGACGCTTGAACGCCCCAGCGACGCCAAACCCCACAAGGCCATGCACGGCCTCTACCGCAGCCTGGTCCACAACATGGTGGTTGGCGTAACCGAAGGCTTCCAGAAGACGCTGGTGCTGGTGGGCACCGGCTATCGCGCCCAGGCCGACGGCGGCAAGAAGCTGACCATCAACATCGGCTTCAGCCATCCCGTCATCCTCGACGCGCCGGAGAATATCACCTTTGAGACCCCTGAGCAGACCAAGATCGTCATCAAGGGCGTCAACAAGCAGCAGGTTGGCAACCTTGCCGCCGATATCCGCGCCATCCGTAAGCCCGAACCCTATCTGGGCAAGGGCATCAAGTACGAGGACGAGGTTATCCGCCGTAAGGAAGGCAAGACCGGTAAGTAATCGAAAGGGGAGTGAACGCAAATGTTTAAGACGCGAGACCGCAATGCGGACCGCAAGATCCGCCATGCCCGTGTTCGCAGGAAAATCAGCGGCACCCCGGAGATGCCGCGTCTGTGCGTGTACCGCAGCCTGAACAACATCTACGCGCAGGTCATCGACGACACCAAGGGCGTCACTTTGGTTGCCTGCTCCACTCAGGAGAAGGATGTCATGGCCCAGATCAAAGATACCGACAAGAAGGGCGCTGCCAAGATCGTTGGCAAGCTGATCGCCGAGCGTGCGTCCGAGGCGGGTATCAAGCAGGTGGTCTTTGACCGCGGCGGCTACGTATACACGGGCCGCGTGGCCGAGCTGGCCGCCGGCGCCCGCGAAGCCGGACTTGAATTCTAAGTAAGGAGGACGAACGCATGCAACGCATGGAACAGGTCAGCGAATTCAAAGAGAAGCTCGTTGCCGTCAACCGCGTTACCAAGGTCGTCAAGGGCGGCCGCAACTTCCGCTTCTCTGCGCTGGTTGTGGTCGGCGATGAAAAAGGCCGTGTGGGCGCGGGCATGGGCAAGGCCGCTGAAATTTCCGAGGCGATCCGCAAGGGCACCGAGGACGCCAAAAAGCACCTGATCAACGTACCGGTTCTGGGCACCTCGATCCCCCATGAGAGCATCGGCCGTTTCGGCACGGGCAAGGTTGTCCTTCTGCCCGCTCCCGAAGGCACGGGCGTGATCGCCGGCGGCGCCGCCCGCGCGGTGCTGGAGCTGGCGGGCATCCGCGATATCCGCACCAAGAGCTACGGCACCAACAACAAGATCAACATGGTCAAGGCGACGCTGGAAGGCCTCAAGCAGCTGCGCAGCGCCGAGGAGGTCGCCAAGCTGCGTGGCAAGACCGTCGAAGAGATTCTGGGCTGAGGAGGACGACGAAGATGAAACTGCAAATCACGCTTAAAAAGTCGCCGATCTCCAGCCTTCAGGTGCATAAGGACACCGTCGCCGCGCTGGGCCTGCACAAGGTCGGCCAGACGGTGGTCAAGGAGGACAACGCCTGCATCCGTGGGCAGATCTTCCGCGTGAAGCACATGATCGACGTTCAAGAAATCAAGGACTGAGGAGGGAAAGCCAATGAAACTGCATGAGCTGGGCCCCGCCGCGGGTTCCACCACTGCGCCCAAGCGCCTCGGTCGAGGCGTGGGCTCCGGTCTGGGCAAGACCTCCGGTAAGGGCCACAAGGGCGCCAAGGCCCGTTCCGGCGGCGGCAAGCGCCCCGGCTTCGAGGGCGGCCAGATGCCTCTGTACCGCCGCGTCCCCAAGAAGGGCTTCACCAACATCTTCCGCACGGAGTATGCCACGGTGAACGTGGGACAGCTGGAGGTGTTTGATAACGGCACCGTCGTGACTGCCGCCATGCTTAAGGAAGCCAAGATCATCAGGAAAACGCTGGATGGGGTGAAGGTTCTGGGCAACGGCGAGCTGACCAAGAAACTCACCGTGGAAGCCGCGAAGTTCACCGCCTCGGCCAAGGAGAAGATCGAGGCCCTCGGCGGGAAAGCCGAGGTGAAGTAAGATGGCCAGGAACGCGAACAAAGTAGGCGTTTGGCAATCTCTTCGCAACGCGTGGAAGGTGCAGGACATCCGCAAAAAGCTGGTCTACACCTTTCTGATGCTGGTGGTGTTCCGTCTGGTGGGCGTCATTCCCGCCCCCGGCGTCGATTATGCGCGCGTGCAGGCCTCCATGGGCTCCAACACACTGCCGCTGCTGGATCTGGTCAATATGATGACCGGTTCCAACTTCCAGAACATGACCATCATGGCCATGGGTATCACCCCCTACATCAACTCCTCCATTATCATGCAGCTTCTGACCATCGCCATCCCCGCTCTGGAGCGCCTGCAAAAGAGCGGTCCAGAGGGCCAGAAGAAAATCGCCCAGATCACCCGCTATGTTACCGTGGGCCTCGCCGTGGTGCAGGCCATCGGCCTGGTAGCCAGCCTTGGCTACATCAAGAGCGGCTGGTTTAACACGGTGCTGGTGGGCGTGAGCATGGCCGGCGGTACCGCCCTGGCCATGTGGATCGGCGAGCGCATTACCGAGAAGGGCCTTGGCAACGGCATCTCGCTGCTGATCTTCGCCGGTATCATCTCCAACCTCTTTACCGGCTTCACCACCCTGATCCGCAATGCCTTCCAGGCGACCAGCCTCACTCCGTGGCTGACGCTCCTGGCGGTGCTGCTGGTGGCGCTGGTGATGATCGTGCTGGTCACGTTCGTGGATATGGGCGTGCGCCGCATCAATGTCCACTTCGCCAAGCGCGTCAGCGGCCGCAAGATGTACGGCGGCCAGAACAGCGTGATCCCCATGAAGGTGGTCAGCGTCGGCGTGCTGCCGCTGATCTTCGCCTATTCCTTCATGGCGTTCCCCGGCACCATTATCCAGCTGGTGGGCGGCTCCGACAGCGCTGCCGCGATCTGGTGGGCACGCTACATGAATGGAGCCAGCTTCTGGTACCTGCTGGTCACGGCGCTGCTGATCATCGCTTTCACCTACTTCTACAGCTCCATCTCCTTCCAGCCGGATGAGATGGCCAAGAACATCCAGCAGCAGGGCGGCGCGGTGCCCTCGGTGCGCCCGGGCAAGCCCACGGCGGATTACCTGCGCCGCATCAACGGGCGCCTGACCCTGTTTGCAGCGTTGTTCCTTGCTATCCTGGCCACGGTGCCTACGGTCTTTACCGTGGGGCTGCAAACGCAGATTCCGTTTGCCGCCAGCAGCATCCTCATCGCGGTCAGCGTGGTGCTGGAAACCAAGCGTCAGCTCGACGACCTGCTGGTCAGCCGCAACTACGATTCCATCTCCTGACCAGAGCCGTCCGACCGTACGAATGATGCGCCGCTAAGGCGCGGCACAGGCACATTTACCGCGTTTGTGGTATACTGTAAGTGTGCCGCGCATTAGCGGCCTTCATCCGTGAACAGGAGGAATGACGTATGAACATCATTTTCCTAGGCCCTCCGGGGGCCGGCAAGGGCACGCAGGCTCAGATTGTGTGCCAGCGGCTGGGAATTCCCCAGGTCTCCACGGGCGATATGCTTCGTGCGGCCATCGCTGCGGGCACTGAAATGGGCCGAAAGGCCAAGGAATACATGGATCAGGGGCAGCTGGTACCCGACGAGGTGGTCATCGGCATTGTCAAGGACCGCCTTGCGGACCCGGATTGCCAGAAGGGATATATCCTGGACGGCTTCCCCCGTACGGTGGAGCAGGCCAAGGCACTGAGCACCTTCGCCAAAATCGACGTGGCCATCAATCTGGATGTACCCGACGATGTGCTGGTCAAGCGCCTCAGCGGCCGCCGCGTGTGCCCGCTGTGCGGCGCGCCCTATCACGTGGACCGGCTGAACGGCGAAACCGTGTGCCGGGCCGACGGTACCCCGCTGATCCAGCGCGATGACGATAAGGCCGAGACGGTGCTCAACCGCCTTGCGGTCTATCATCAGAAGACCGCGCCGCTGATCGACCATTACCGGGAGGCTGGCCTGCTGAAGAATATCGGCGGCGGCCTGAGCCTGGAGGAGATCAGCGAGGAGATCTTCAGGACACTTGAGGCGATCCAATGATTTATCTCAAAAACGCACAGCAGCTTGATTTGATGCGAAAGTCCGGCGCGCTTCTCTACGAGGTGCTCTGCCGCCTGCGTGAGGCCATCAAGCCCGGCATGAGCACCGCTGAGCTGGATGTGTACGCCGAGCAGCTCATCCGTAAGCATAAGGCGATTCCCTCTTTCCTGGACTATCAGGGCTATCCGGCCAGCATCTGCGCCTCGGTCAATGATGAGGTGGTGCATGGCATTCCCTCCGACAAAACCATCCTGAAGGAGGGCGACGTGCTCTCAATCGACTGCGGATTGATTCTGGACGGGTGGCAGTCAGACAGCGCCTTTACCGTGGGCGTGGGCGCCATCAGCGAGGAAAACCGCAAGCTCATCGAGGTCACGGAGGAGAGCTTTTACAAGGGTGTGCGCAAGGCCATAAACGGCAATCATCTTGGGGATATCGGCAACGCCGTTCAGACCTATGCCGAAAGCTTCGGCTACGGCGTGATCCGTGACCTTACCGGCCACGGCATCGGCCGCGCGATGCATGAGGAGCCCAGCGTGCCCAACTTCGGAAAACCGGGCCATGGCGCCAGGCTGCGCCCCGGCATGACCCTGGCCGTGGAGCCGATGATCGCCATGGGCGATTACCATGTGGCCGAGCTGGAGGATGGCTGGACCATCGTGACGGAGGACGGCAGCGTATGCTCGCACTACGAGCATACCATCGCCATCAATGAGCACGGCCTGCCGGAGCTTCTGACCTATCCGGGCTTTGCCCTGACGGAGGAAGCCGAGTGAAAGCAAAGCCGACGGAACCCGGGCGCGTGGTCATATCCACGCAGGGGCATGACGCGGGGCGTTGGCACGTGATTGTGAGCGTGCTGGACGCGCGCTACGTGCTCATCTGCGATGGGGAGGCGCGCAGACTCGCCCAGCCCAAGAAAAAGCAGGTCAAGCATCTCAGCGCGCTGCCGCTGACCATTCCCGTGGAGGGAAAGGGCGCGTCCGGCGGACCGATTGCCGACAGCGACATCCGCGCGGCGCTGCGTGCAGCCAGGAATGCTTACGAAACCAGGACCGGCTCCGCGCCCACGTGTGCGCGGCCAGAGAAAGACAAGGAGGAAGGCGCGCTTGTCCAAGAGTGATGTCATCGAAATGGAAGGCACGGTCATCGAGGCGCTTCCCAACGCGAACTTCAAAGTGGAGCTCGCCGGCGGCCACCGGATCATGGCACAGATTTCCGGAAAGATGCGCATGAACTTCATCCGCATCTATCCCGGCGATAAGGTCACGGTGGAGCTTTCGCCCTATGACCTGACGCGCGGCCGCATCACGTGGCGCAGCAAGAACTGATACCCGCGGCGGCTGCCGCCGCGCAAGTAAGGAGGATACGAGCATGAAGGTACGCCCCTCGGTTAAGCCCATCTGCGAGAAGTGCAAGATCATCAAGCGCAAAGGCCGCGTGATGGTGATCTGCGAGAATCCCAAGCATAAGCAGAAGCAGGGTTGATGCTTTGCGCTGATGCGGATTGCATTCGGACGCATGAAATATGCCGCGCGGACAGGATTCGCGCGGCTTTCTTTTTGACAGAAGCCTGACGATGTGATAGAATGGAAACGAACCGGAAAATCTGCACATGGAGGGTTTAGAATGAAAAAGATCGTTGCGGCCGCGCTAACTGCCGCCCTGATGATGTTGTGCATGACCGCCCTGGGAGAGGAGACGGTGCTGACGCCCGTGGAACTGAACGTGGACAGCCTGGAATATGTGGATGAAACCCACTATCTCATCGCCCGCGACGCGGACTCACGACTCTACGGTCTCTACAATACCGATGGCGAAATGCTGATTCCCTGCGAATATGGACTGCTGGCGTATGCGGACTACGGCTTCTTTGAAGCCATCAACGAGGATGGGCTCAACACGCACGCGCTGCTGCGGGCTGATGGTCAGGCGGTGACCGGCTGGGAGTACGCTGCGTTTGAAATCCTAAATGAAAAATGGGGCCTGGCGGTGACTCTGGAACCCACCGAGAGCGAGGATTACGACTATTCCGGCGGCTTCCTGGGCGGCGGCGAACATTATGTGGTCACGGCCTATGATGTGTATGACCTGGAAGCGGGCCAGAAGGTGGGAAGCCTTTCTCGCGAGGATTGTGATACGGCGGTGCCTCATGGCGACTATCTCTACGTGGAAGACCGGAAGGAGGTCATCCATGTGTATGACAAAACCCTGGCGCCGGTGGACGTTGAAGTGACTTCACTCTACAACGCCTATGACGAGGTGGACGGCAATGCCGTATGCCTCAGCGACGGGCGGGTGATCGCCGAGGATGTTTACAGCGCCTACGAGGATACCGACACCGGTTATATCAAAGTGAGCGGAAGCAACGGCATGCGTCTGGTGGATGCCGAAGGCAACGTGCTGGTGCCGGAGGGCTTCGATTCCATCGGCATGGTGTACGACGGCTATGTGACCGTGGAACAGGACGGCCTCTACGGCCTGTATGACCTGGCGGGCGGCAAGTTGGTCGTGCCCTGCGAATATGACGAGATCTACGACTTCGGTCTGGCCACCATCTACCGCTACGTGTACAACGGTTATGTCTGCGTCGAGAAGGATGGCAAAGTGGGCTTTGTGGATACCGACGGACAGGTGACATGCGAGCTCAAGTACGGCGCTGCGGGCGTGACACAGCACGGCTGCACTCTTACGGTGACGGATCTGGACGGTTCCATCTACATTGTGGCGGCGGACGGCACCCAGACCCAGACGGATTTTGATGAGGTGGATGAATACTCCGGCGGCGACGGCTCGCTGCTGGTGGTGTGCAAGGATGACGCCTACGGTCTGGTGGACTGGCACGGCAACGAAGTACTGCCGCTTGAGTATGCGAGCTACGATATCAGCATCACCGACTACGCGGATGCGGTAATCGTGGATGACACGCTGATGGTTCGGTAAAAAAAGCATAAAGGACCCGGCGCACGCGCGCCGGGCCTTTTGTCGCGCCTGACGGGGAAGGCTATCCGCGAAAGTCGGGATTGAACAGCAGCTTCATCAAATCGGTGCCGTCCATCAGCACCGGCTCGCTGGCCAGCTCTGCCTCACAGAACTTGCGCGTGGGAGCGGGCTTGCCCGCCGCACAGGCGGCAGCTACGGTCCGGCTGTCGTAGATGGCATAGGGAACAGGGCTGCCGTCATGCGTGCGCGTGGTCAGCAGCGTTGGATGGTCGCTCAGAAGCAGCAGGCGGAAGTCCTCCCCGCGCGCGGTCAGCTCGCTCAGGATGGGCGCGACCACGCGGCTTTCCACATTCTGAATGGCCTCCAGCTTGCGGCCTAGGTCGCCCGCGTGGGCCATTTCATCCGGGGCTTCGATATGCACGGCGGCAAAATCATCGCCGGCGGTCAGCGCATCCAGGGCACAGCGCACCTTGCCCTCATAGTTGGTATCCAGGTCGCCGGTTGCCCCTTCCACATGCGGTGTCTTCAATCCGGCCAGTCCAGCGATGCCCCATACCAGCGGTACAGCACTCACAACCGTACCCCAGTGGCCGTACTTCTCGCGAAAAGAGGGCAGGCGCACAGCGGTGGCGGCGCCCCAGGGCCAGATCATGTCGGCGGGCAGGAGGCCCAGGCTTTTGCGGCGCAAATTGACGGGATGATCCTTGAGCACCTCGTAGCTGCGCAGCATGAGCGCGCGGATATCGTCGCACAGCTTGTGGGCCGCCTCGTCATCTGTTTCTCGCGTCAGGTGGGGCAGATAGGTGTCAATGGACTGCTCCAGAACGTTGTGCGGCTCGGTCAGGCAGACGCTGGCCAGGTCCCGCGCTCTAGAGGCCATCACGCCCACATGCCGGAAGGTATCCGTTACCGTGATCGAAAGCCCGGCGTCCTTCATCAGCGCCGCAAAGCCGGGATCGGCCAGCAGATCGTTCATCAGGGTGGTTGCTTCCTCGCCATGGATATTGCCGCCGTTGTGGCTGTGGATCACCAGCCGTCCGTCGTCGCCGGGCAGCACGGCGCACAGGTTTACGCGGAAGCTGATGGCTCCCTCCGGCAGGGTGACGCCCATGCCTGCGGCCTCCAGCACGCTGCGGCCCGTGTAATAGGTCTGCGGCGCGTAGCCGAAGATGCTCAAGATGGCGGTGTCGCTCCCCGCGGGCATGCCGTGCGGCACCGTGAGCGCGCGGCCGCAGAAGCACCCCGCGCAGCGGTCGAAAGCGGGGAGCGCCAGCGCCTCCAGCGGCGTTTTGCCGGCGAGCTGTGGCAGGCGCGTGTCGGCCATGCCGTCGCCGATGACCAGTACATACTTCATCCTGAAAGCCTTCCTTTCCTGTCCATTGCAGACCGTGTCACTCGGCCCAGATGATGTCGTCGCGCAGGCGGTAGAGCGTCGCGCCGTATTTCTTGCGGCAGAACGCGTCCACAAACCAGTCGATCTCCTTCACCGCGTCGTACTGCACATAGCCGTAGCGCTCGCCGTTGCGCGTCGCGCCGCGCATGTTGCTGTCCGTCCAGGTGACGGTGTCTGTCTCGGGATCATAATCCTCGATGAAGATCATGCTGTGGGCGCCCACCCCATAATAATAGTTCGCCGCCATCTGGAAGTAATCCCCACGCTGGACCTGCATCAGAAAGGCGCGCGCATCCTCCCAGTTTTCCTCCTTGCTCTTGTCCGGGTCATAGCGGAAGCTGGCCGCCACGTAGAAGGGGTTTCCCTCGGAGGCGGGAACGTCCTTCCATTCCACGCCGTAAACGTAATCGGTGCACTCGTCGCGCGGCTTGTTGTCGGGGATGACCAGCGGGGTATCGGGATACTCCGCCATGCGGAAGCGGTCGCGGTTCTCGCGGAAGAGATAGACCGTGAAATTTTTGCATACGTAGATGTCGCCGCTGTAATGCGCGCGCTGCGGCTGGCCGCCGGCTTCGTCGAATTTTTCTTTTGCCAGATCAATGATGCCGTCGATAAAGGCCTCGCGCGCATTGCCCTGGTCCTCGGTTTCGGCGGCCTGAAGCACCTCCTGCTCCCCGTCCTCCCCGATGATGGTGATGGATACGTCGGCCATGGCATTGAGCGGCAGGCACAGGGCCAGCGCCAGAAGCGCGCACAGGACGCGGCGGAAATGGTTCTTCATACGAATGGTCCTCCCCCTGGTTGCTGATGACTCTTATGCATTGTACACAAAACCACGCCAAAAGTAAACCGTCCCCACAAGGAGTTACAAATCATGGATGAATGTGCGCCACAGCGCTTCCAAAAGGACAGAAGTTCCAAGGATTCCCCGATCCTTACGCGCCGGCGGCAAAGCCGTTGTACGTTTCTGGTTTTTCGGTTGACTTTACCGGGATGAAGCCTATAATAGAAAATAAGTGCGCCTGCCTTTGAGGCGCCAGTACGCTGGATGGAGGAGGTCAGAGTATGGCGGTCGTTACCGTAAACGAGGATGTGTGCAAGGGATGCGCCCTGTGTGTGGACGCGTGCCCCAAGCACATTATGGAGCTTGATACATCGCACCTGAACAAAAAGGGCTATCACCCCGCCCACTGCAAGGATCTGGACAGCTGCATCGGATGCGCGTTCTGCGCTACGATGTGCCCCGATGTGGCGATCACCGTGGAAAAATAGCGCAAGGAAGGAACGAAAGGCCATGAAAAAGCTCTTGAAGGGCAACGAGGCGATCGCCGAAGCCGCCATCCAGGCCGGATGCCGCTTCTTTTTCGGCTATCCCATCACGCCCCAGAATCAGATTCCCGAATACATGTCCAAGCGCATGCCCCAGGTAGGCGGCTGCTTTCTGCAGGCCGAAAGCGAGGTCGCGGCCATCAACATGGTCTACGGCGCGGCCGGCGCGGGCGGGCGCGTGATGACCAGCTCCTCCTCGCCCGGAATCAGCCTCAAGCAGGAGGGCATCAGCTACATCGTGGGCGCCGAGCTGCCCTGCGTCATCGTCAACATGGTGCGCGGCGGCCCCGGGCTGGGCAGCATCCAGCCTGCGCAGAGCGACTATTACCAGGCCACGCGCGGCGGCGGCCACGGCGACTACCGCATGTGCGTGCTGGCGCCCAGCTCCGTGCAGGAGGCTGTGACGCTGACGCAGGAGGCGTTCGACATCGCCGACCGCTACCGCAACCCCGTCATGGTGCTGGGCGACGGCCTGATCGGCCAGATGATGGAGCCCGTGGACATGGACGAGGCCAGCAACCGCAAGCCCGCGGCTGATCTCAAGCCCAAGACCTGGGCCGCGACCGGCCACGTGCCCACGGCGGACAGCCCCCGCGCCGTGATCAATTCCCTTTACATCGACCCGCAGGCTATGGAGACGCATTGCCAGCACCTGCAGGCCAAGTATGACGCCATTGAGGCCGCCGAATGCCGCTGGCAGGAGGAGATGGTGGAGGATGCGGAGATCGTGCTGGTCGCCTATGGCACCACCAGCCGCATCGCGCGCAGCGCCATGCGCAAGTGCCGCGAGCAGGGCGTGCGCGTGGGCCTGATCCGGCCCATTACCCTCTGGCCCTTCCCCGAGGCGGCCATCCGCGCGACCTTGTCCACCGCGAAGAAGTACCTCTGCGTGGAAATGAGCATGGGCCAGATGATCGACGACGTGCGCCTGGCCGTGAACGGCGAACGGCCTGTCGAGTTCTACGGCCGCACCGGCGGCATGGTGCCCACCGTCAAGGAGATTGTGGACCACATCATGGGCATGGCGCAGCCTTCCGGTTTTGCCGGTCAGGTGGATCAGGCCATCGGCAGCATGGGCGAAAAGCTGAGCGAGATGGGCCGCAAGCTGGATGAAAAGCTCAACAGCCCTGAATTTGTGGAAAAGACTGAGGCCCTCAAAAAGCAGGCCGCGGATGTGGCGGGCAAGGCGGCCGATGGTCTGGCCAAGGGGGCCACGCTGATGGCCGAGGGGATCGGCAAGGCGATTGACGCCATCAAAAAGAGCATCGACGGCGATCAGAATCCGAAGGGAGGCGACCGGTAATGGCCATCGTGTTTGAAAAGACCCGCTTGCTTACCGACAAGCCGTTCCATTACTGCCCCGGCTGCACGCATGGCATCATCCACCGCCTGGTGGCCGAGGCCCTGGACGAGCTGGGTATCGGCGACAAGGCCGTGGGCGTCGCGCCCGTGGGCTGCGCGGTGTTTGCCTATGATTACTTCAACTGCGATATGATGGAGGCTGCGCACGGCCGCGCGCCCGCCGTGGCGACGGGCATCAAGCGCGTGCTGCCCGACCGGGCCGTGTTCACCTATCAGGGCGACGGCGACCTGGCCTCCATCGGCACGGCGGAGATTGTTCACGCGGCTACGCGCGGTGAAAAGATCACCGTCATCTTCGTCAACAACGCCATCTACGGCATGACCGGCGGCCAGATGGCCCCCACCACGCTGCCCGGCCAGGTGACCACCACCAGCCCCTACGGCCGCGACGTGAGCCACTGCGGCTATCCCGTGCGCGTCAGCGAAATGCTCTCCACCCTCAACGGGCCGGCCTACATTGAGCGCGTCAGCGTGCATGACGTTCCGCACATCAAGAAGGCCAAGGCGGCCATCAAAAAGGCGTTCCAGCTGCAAATGGAGGGGCGGGGCTTCACGCTGGTCGAGGTACTCTCCACCTGTCCCACCAACTGGGGCAAGACGCCCAAGGAAGCCTTTGAATGGCTCAAGAGCGACATGCTGCCCACCTATCCGCTGGGCGTATACAAGGATATCACCACGGAAGGGGGCCAGGCGTGATGGAAAAGCAATTTCTGATTGCCGGTTTCGGCGGACAGGGCGTGCTGCTCATCGGCCAGCTGATCGCCAAGGCGGCCATGCGGCAGGGTTATGAGGTCAGCTGGATGCCCAGCTACGGCCCCGAAATGCGCGGCGGCGAAGCCAACTGCGCCGTGGTGGTCAGCGACGAGCCCATCGGCAGCCCGCTGGTCAGCGAGCCGCCCGTGCTGGTGGCCATGAACAAGCCCAGCCTGATCAAGTTTATGCCCATGATGCCCGCCGGCGGCACGCTGCTCTACAATGCCTCCCTGATCGAGGGCGTGGAGCTGCGCACCGACGTGACGGTCATCCCTGTCGCCTGCAACGAGGTGGCTGAGCAGCTCGGCAACGGCCGCGTCAGCAACATGGTCATGCTGGGCGCCATTCAGGCCGCCACCGAAGTGGTCACGGATGACAACCTCGTTCAGACCCTGCGCGACTGGCTGGGCGAGAAAAAAGCCCACCTGCTCGACATCAACCTCAAAGCCATCGAAGCGGGCCGCGCCAGGGGGTGACCCCCTGGACCCCTTTCCGCCGGAGTGCGCGGAGGACGTAGGGGCTCCCCGCGGGCAAGCTTTCATGGCCCCAGGGGGTGACCCCCTGGACCCCCTTCCGCCGGAAGGACGTGGAGGGCATAGGGGCTCCCCGCGGGCAGGCATTCATGGTGGCCCTAGGGTGACCCCCTGGACCCCCTTCCGCCGGAGTGCACGGAGGACGTAGGGGCTCCCCGCGGGTAGGGTTGACTGTTCGCCTATCTTTCATAACGGCTGTATCCCAAATGGGCCCGGTGCTTTCACCGGGCCTTTCTATATGCAAAAGGCCCGGCATTTCAGCCGGGCTTTTGCGATAAAGCGGACTGCTGGCCATGCAGCCCTCCGGCACCGCTACAGTTCGTAGCGGTCCAGAATGAGCTGCGCCACCCGCGCGCGCGTAAGCCGCTGGTCCATGGCCTGCTTTTCAATGGCACGATGCGCCTCGGCCTCGCTCAGGTGCCTGCGTTCGATCAGCAGGCACTTGGCCCGGTCTACCAGGCGAATTTCGTCCAGCTTGCGGTGCAGCTTCTCATTTTCGCGGCTGAGCGTCTGTAGGCGGTTGTGCGTGGCGGCCGCCAACTGGACCGACTGCTGCAATACCTGTGGGATGACCGGCTTACCCACCACCAGCACGCCGGCCTCGGTAGCGGGCCCGTAGACCATGCTCATCAACTCGGCGCGCACCAGCAGCACCACCGCGCTCAGCGTGGTGCCCGTCAGCTCCATGGCCAGTTCCAGGCCGGTTTCATCGGGCAAAGGGGCGTTGATGACCACCAGCGGCCATGTATCCTGAGCCGCGGCGCGCCTTGCTTCCCCGCCGGATGCGGCGGAGGCGGCGTTGAGGAAACCGACGGAAGCCAGCGCCCTTCGTAATTTGTCCAATCCCTGCGCCGAGACCACCAGCGCGCGTTCTTGCGCCATATGCGTTTCCCCTCCCATCCGGGCCCGGTCAGTAGCGCAGAAGCTGCGCAAGGGCCAGTTCGGAGGCGTCGCTGCGGTTGCGCTCCATCAGCGTTCGGGCGCGGGCAAAGAAGCATTCCGGCGCATCGCCGGGCAGGATGCGGCGCACAAAGGTGCTGCCATCCGCCAGAGCCAGGGCTTCGTCCATGGAGGAGGGAAGGCGCCTGGCCTGATCCGGCGGCACGCTGTACGGCTCCAGGGAGGCGTTTTCCGCGATGCCTTCCAGCGCGGCCTCGATCAGCAGCGCAAAGCCGATATAGGGGTTCATCGTGGGGTCAGGGCTGCTGAGCTGCATGCGTGCGAAGCGGCTCTGCGGCAGGGGAATGCGCAACGCGCTGCGGTCCCGCTCCATCGACCAGCACAGCCGGTCGAATGCGCCGGGAGCGCCCAGCCGGTCATAGCTGCTGGGCAGAGGGTTTAAGAACAGGGTGATTTCGGGCAGACGGCGCAGCACGCCTGCCACGGCGCTCTGGGCCATCGCCTCCAGATGACCGTTTTCCAGCCGGAACAGGTTGCGTCCGTCCTGATAAAAGGCCATCTTCACATGCAGGCCGTTGCCCTCTTCGTTTGCCAACGGACGGGGCAGGAAGGTAGCATGCACGCCATAGCGCTGCGATACGGAACGTACCGCATGGAGGAACGCCACATAATGATCCGCGGCGGTAACGGGCTCAGCACGGTGAAAATCCACCTCGTTTTGTCCGGGACCCCGCTCATGGTGGCTGCTCTCCGGGCGGATATTCATCTGTTCCAGGGTCAGCACGATGTCGCGGCGGATATCCTCGCAGCGGTCCATGGGCGCCACGTCCATATAGCCGCCCCGGTCGTAGGGGTCCAGCGTGGGCCGTCCATGGTCGTCCAGATTCAGCAGATAAAATTCGCAGTCGGTGCCGATGCGGACTTCCAAACCCGCTTCCTTCGCATGGCGTGCAGCCGTCCTAAGAAGCGCGCGGCTGTCCATGAAAAAGGAATCGCCCTGCGGCGTAACCAGGTCGCATAACAGCCGGCATACCCGCCCGGACTGGGGCCGCCAGGGCAAAATGCACAGCGTATCCGGATCGGGACACAGCAGCAGGCTGCCGCCCGGGGCGGCCGCGCATCCGGGAACGGCGGTGGCATCGATGGCCACGCCGCTTTCCAACGCCGGAGCCAGCTGGTCAGGCAGGATGGCAATGTTGCGCAGCCGACCGAACAGATCCGTAAAGGCCAGGCGGATAAACTTTACGTCGTTTTCTTCAATGAAGGATAAAACTTCGTTGGCCAGCATGAAAGGCCCTCCTTATACAGCTTGCGCGGCGTTTTGTGTCTTTCTCATTATAACACGGCCGGCAGGGCGCTGCCAATTCCAGCCGGCTCGCCTCGGGACAAAAAGACATGGAAAAGCCGGACCGTGAAAAATGGCGCCCCCATGGGCCGCCGCGGGAAACATGCGGCTCAACCTGCCACGCTGTGCTCGACAGCCTTGGACCGGTGGAAGCGGCGCACCAGCGCGCCCAGGCCGATCTGGATGAGAGGCGCCAGCATGGCTGCCGCCGCGAGCACCCACCACTGTCCTCCGGAGACGGGCGACAGGTAGAAGACTTGCGGCAGCAGCACCACCGCGCCCGCAAAAAGCGCCGCCATGATCGCCACCAGTCCGGCACGCAGCGCGTTGAGGGGCAGACAGGTCAGCAGCAGCACCACCAGTCCGGAATACCCGGCGATCAGGGTGCTGAGCGTGCTGACCACATCCTGGGAAAAGCCCAGCCTGCCGGAGAGCGCCATGAGGGGGATGATCAGCGCCGCGGTGCACACGCCTCCCGGCAGGGCGCGCATGATGACATTGCGAAGGAAACGGCCGCTCACCCGGTCCCGGCTGGGCTGCAGCGCCAGCACAAAGGAGGGCAAACCGATGGTGAGGGAGCTGACCAAAGTTAGCTGGATGGGCGCGAAAGGATAGGCGAACGGGAAGATCAGCAGCAGTACGGACAAAATGAGGCTGAAGATATTTTTGACCAGGAACAGGGATGCGGCGCGCGTGATGTTGTTGATGACGCGGCGGCCCTCCAGCACGATGCGCGGCATCACGTCAAAATCCGCGTCCAGCAGCGTGATCTGCGCCACGCGGCAGGCGGCGTCGCTTCCGCCGGCCATGGCGATGGAGCAGTCCGCCGCCTTAAGGGCGGGGATGTCATTCACGCCGTCTCCTACCATGGCCACGCCATGGCCGTCTTTGCGCAGCGCCTCGATCAGCCCCTGTTTATCCTGGGGGGATACGCGGCCGAAAATGGTGTAGCTGCGGGACAGGGCGGCGTAATCCTTTGAACCGGACAGGGCGGAAAGATCCACCGTGCGGTCCGCTCCGGGCACGCCGGCAGCGGCGGCGGCATGGGAGACGGTGAGCGGGTTGTCCCCCGAAATCACCTTGAGCGCGACCCCCTGTTCGCCAAAGTAACGCACGGTTTTCTGCACGTTGGGACGCAGCGCGTCACGAAGGCACAGAAGCGCCAGCGGGATCAGGCCCTCCGGCAGGGTTTCACCGGACAGGGGGGAGGAGGAGCGCGCCAGCGCCAGCACGCGCAGCCCCTCCGAGGCCAGCGTCTGCGCCTGCGTGAGCGCCTGACCGCTCAGCAGGCGTTCCGGCGCACCCAGCACCACACTGCCCAGCCCCTCGGCCTGCGCCGCGGACCATTTGCGCTCGCTGGAAAAAGGCACCGCCTGCAGGACTGCCGCTCCGTCCTCGGCGGCAAACGCCTGGGACAGCGCGCGCACGGTGGGCGTTTCGTCGGCACCGGTACGGAGCAGCAGCGCCATGCATGTGCCGATTTCCTCCGGCTCCGCGTTCCCCAGCGGAAGGGTTCGATCAAGGAACATCTCGCCGCTGGTAAGCGTGCCGGTTTTATCCATGCATACCACGTCGGTGCGGGCCAGCGTTTCGATGCCGAAAAGCTCATTGACCAGCGCGTTGCGGCGGCCCAGCGCCACCACGCCCGCCGCCAGGGAAACCGACGTGAGCAAAATCAGCCCTTCGGGAATCATGCCCAGCACCGAGGCGACCGTGCCGGTGACGGCGTCCGCAAGGCTGAGGTCCACGGAGGCGTACTGCCTGGAAAACATGGCGGCGCCTATGGGAAGAATGATGGCCGACACCCAGCGGATGATGCGGCGCATATCCCGCATCAGCTCGCTCTGGGCGCGTTTGACGCGTCGCGCGGAAAGCTGTAGCTGCCCGGCGTAGCTGTCCGCGCCCACGGCGGTCAGCCGCGCGGCCACGCTGCCGCTGACCAGAAAGCTGCCGGAATACAGCGCGTCATCCGCGTTCTTTGAAACAGGCGCGCTTTCGCCGGTCAGCAGGGATTCATCCGCCTCGGCCGTGCCGGACAGCACTTTGGCGTCGGCAGGCACCTGATCGCCGCGGGACAGCAGGACCACGTCGTCCAGAACAAGGTCATGCGGAGACAAAAGGCACTCTGCGCCGTCGCGCATCACGCGTACCTGCCCCTCGCTGAGCAGCTGGAGGCGGTCGTGGGTGCGCTTGGCACGCAGTTCCTGGACGGTGCCGATCAGCGTGTTGGACAGCACCACGCCCAGAAACAGCATGTCGCGGTGGCTGCCTACCCACAGCAGCAGGCCTGCCAGACAGAGGTTGAGCAGGTTGAAAAGGGTCATAACGTTGCGGCGCAGAATATCGGCCAGGCCGCCATCGGCCCGGCGGGGCATGGTGTTGGTGAGGCCCGCTTCCCGGCGGGCGCGCACCTCGTCTTGCGTAAGTCCATGCAGGGGAACGTCATTGGCATGCATGTGGCAGGCTCCCTTGCCGCGCATGGAGCGCGGCGCTTGATGTAAAATAGGCATGACCGGCCGCTGAAAGCAGGCGCAGGCCGGAGGACCGATTCCTATTATAGCATGGCGCACGCCAACAGGAAAGCCTTGACACATATATGCCTGACGTGTACGATATCTGTGCGATGAATCCGCAGAGAATGAGGAAAGGCTGGAAAAAACATATGCTGCATTTTGAATGCGATTATGCCTGCGGCGCGGCGCAGCCCGTGCTGGACGCATTGGTAAGGACCAACGGGGAACAGACTTCCGGCTACGGCGAAGACCTGCACTGCGAGCGGGCGCGCGCGCTGATTCGCCAGCTGTGCCGCCGGCCGGACGCGGCAGTGCATTTCGTCACGGGCGGCACGCAGGCCAATCTGACGGTGATTGCAGCGGCCCTCAGGCCGTTTGAGGGCGTGCTGTGCGCAGATACGGGGCATATCAACGTGCATGAGACGGGCGCCGTGGAGGCCACGGGCCACAAGGTGCTGCCGCTGCCGGGACGCGAGGGAAAAATCACCGCCGCGCAGGTGCGAGCCGCCGTGGAGGCCCATCGTGACGACGCCACCCATGAGCACATGGTGCGTCCCGCGCTGGTCTACATCAGCCACCCCACGGAGCTGGGCACCCTCTACTCCCGGCAGGAGCTGCAGGATCTTTCGGATACCTGCCGCGCGCTGGGGATTCGCCTGTTCCTGGATGGCGCGCGCCTGGGCTACGGGCTGGCGGCGCAGCCGGAGGTGGACCTGCCCTTTCTGGCCCGCGTGTGTGACGCCTTCACCATCGGCGGCACCAAGGTGGGATTTCTTTTTGGCGAGGCCATCGTCCTCACGGATGAGGGGATCAACGATTGCTTCCGCTATCATATCAAGCAGCGCGGCGGCATGCTGGCCAAGGGACGGCTGCTGGGGGTGCAGTTTGAGGCGATGCTGGAAAACGGCGACTACACCCGTCTGGCCGCACGCGCCAACGACCTGGCACAGGAGCTGAAGCGCGCCTTTATGGACCACGGCTGCGCTCTGCTCAGCGATACGGCCGCCAACCAGATTTTTCCCATTTTACCCGATGAGGCGGCAAGGCGTCTGGCCACCGGGTATGCGTTTTCTTTCTGGGAGCGGGTGGATGATACCCATCAGGCGGTGCGATTCTGCACCAATGTCACCACGGACCGCGCCGACGTGGACGCGCTTTTGCGCGATATCGACCGGGCTTTTTGATGGGCCGTGAAGCAAATGGCACAGAAACGTTACGCTGTTAAAAAACGAGCGGTAAAAAGTAAGAAAAAAGCGTTGACAGCGTAATAAAATTGTAATATTATAAGCATGATACAAAGGGCTACATCCGTTTGGATGAAGGCAGGAATGAACCGGCCAAGGCCGTAAGGAACACGGAGGGTTCACCATGAGGAACGACCATCGAACAGTAAGGCCATCCGCCGCGGCGCCACGCCCGTTGCTGGCGCTTGTACTGGCAGTTTGTCTGCTTGTTTCCGCGCTTCCCACGGCCTGGGCCTCCTCGGTAGGGTCCGGCCCCTCCAGCCTGACGCGCAGCACAGCGCCTACGTATGTAAAGCTGTCGCGGTCCGTGCTGATTTTCCAGGGAGATACCTATGGAAACGGCGCGTCCCTTACGCTGCCGGCAGGCACGGTGTGCCAGCTGTATTCGGAGAACTATTACACCGCCTCCGACGGGCTGCAGTACTACAGCCTCTATTATCTCAACACGCGTTACAATGTGCTGCGGACCGATATCCAGGGCGATATCATGACCGCCGCCGAGACGGAAACCTATATCACCGGCACCCTTTGGAAGCAGACCAACTACAGTACCCTGCGCGAGCGGGACGGTCTGGTGGGCGACATCCGCGTGCATGCGGTACAGCTGGCGCTGAGCCGGCTGGGCTATTACACCGGCGCACTGGATGGCGACTACGGCGAAAAGACCAATGAAGCCATGAAGCAATTCCAGCGCAAAAACGGGCTGGACCCGGACGGCTCCGCCGGCCCGCTGAGCCAGCCGGTGCTCTTTGCGCTCGCGTCGGGCAGCACGGTGCCGGGTACGGGCGGTTCAAGCGGCGGCGGCAGCTCCAGCAGCGGTGGAAGTTCCGGCAGCGGAAGTACCAGTAACGGCAGTACGGCGCCTTCCAGCGGTACGCTCAAGACCACGGCGAGCGTCAACCTGCGCAAGAGCGCGTCCACCTCCTCGGCCCGTCTGGCGGTGGTGCCCAAGGGCGTAAACCTCAGCTACACGGAAACCTACGTGAGAAGCGGCGTGACCTGGTTCAAGGTGCGCTACAACAGCCTGACCGGCTGGTTGATGGGTACCTATGTCAGCGCCGCTGGAAATGCCTCCAGCCCTGCCATTGGCACGGTGACGATCACCATGCCGGGCACCCGTGTGCGCGACGCGGCCGACGGCAAGAAGACCGGTACCGTGCTGGCCAAGGGCACCGTGGTGGACCTGCTGGCCCAGCCTACGTCGGCGGGCGGCTATACCTGGTACAACATCCGCACCTCCAGCGGCCTGGTGGGCTTTGTCCGCGGGGATTGCGCGTCCGCCAGCATCGGCGGCGGCTCCGGCAGCGGGTCGGGCGGCAGCTCCGGCGTGGTGCCCAGCTCGGACAAGACCTTTGTGCGCCTGCCGTCTAACACCCTGCTCTTCACCACCGAGACCATGCCCTCTTCCGGCGGCATTACGGTGGCGGCGGGAACGGTGCTGCAAATGGTCAACACCACCACCTACAATGTGGGCGGGGTGGAATACTGTACCCTCTATTACAACAACCAGCGCTTCAACGCCGTTTACAGTGACGTCAAGAGCGGCATTCTCAGCAGCGATCAGCTGGCCGCTTATGTCAAGACCCTCTGGTCCAGCGCATTGGGCTCCTCGCTTAAGCGGGAGCTGGGACTGGTGGGCGATGTGCGCGTGTATGCGTTGCAGGTGGCCCTCAGTTCTCTGGGCTACTATACCGGCAATTTGGACGGTACCTACGGCTCCGGCACGGAAAGCGCGGTGCGTAACTATCAGCGCAAGGCCAAAATCTCTGTGGATGGAGACTGCGGCGTCGAAACCTGGTCCGTGCTGACAGCGCAGGTGCTCGGCACCGGCAGCACGGGCGGCACCGGCGGCTCGGGCGGCAGCACAGGCGGCGGCTCCATCACCGTAACGGACTTTGGAACGGTTAATAAGGTGGTCAAGGCCAGCTGGGATTGGGACAATGCCGGCATCGACCTGTTCCCCAAGGGCAGCTACGCCACCGTGATGGACGTGGCCACCGGCAAGGTGTTCCGCATCTACCGCTGGTCAGGCTCCAGACATGCGGACTGCGTGCCCGCCACGGCGGCCGATACCAAGGTGATGTGCGATATCGTCGGCTTCCCCTACAACAGCAACCATCCCAACAGCAGCCAGCTTGCCCAGATCAAGGCTGACGGCGACAGCGACGTGGTCAACTATACCTGGCCGGACTTTAAAAACAAGTTCGGCGGGGCCACCAATATCGGAAGTGCCTGGGATCGGCGCGCGGCGCTGCTCAACGTCAATGGTACCGTGTATCCGATCAGCATCTACGGCTTTCCGCATGGATTCAACGGGACGGACAGCTTCTCTCGGTCCCGCTTCTCCAATGGACAGTATTTCTACGCCGTGAACAACTACTACGGCATGATGTGCGTTCACTTCGTGGGCAGCACCACGCACGGCGGTACTTCGCCCGATTCCAAGCATCAGGCGGCCATCAATACGGCATACGATTACGCCAAGAAGCTCTGGCCCACGCTGGTCAGGTAGGCATCAACAAAGAACCGCTCCCGCAGCACGCCGCGGGAGCGGTTTTTTGTTGCGCTTCGGTTGCATATCCTTTTTCCGAACCAAATTTCGAAGGAGGCGTTCTATGCAGGCCATTCACTATTTTCCCGGCGGAAACACGGCCGAGGGATTTTGCAGCCATTTTGGAGACATCCTGCCAGCGCCCATGCGGCGGCGGATGTTCTACCTCAAAGGAGGGCCGGGCGTTGGCAAGAGCACACTGATGCGCCGTGTGGGAGAGGCGGCGGAAAAGGCGGGATTGGAAGTAGAATACTTCCACTGCTCGTCCGATCCGGACAGCCTGGACGCTGTGTGCCTCCCGCAGAAGGGGGCAGCCCTGATGGACGGCACAGCGCCGCACGTGTATGATCCCGTGGCGCCGGGCGCCCGGGATACCCTCGTCAGCCTGGGGGATTTTCTGGATGAGGCGGCATTGCGGTCGCACATAGAGGATATCCTGAACCTGCAAAAAGCCATCTCCGGCCGGTTCAGACGCTGTTACTGCTATCTGGGCGGCGCGCAAAAGGCGCTGGAAGCAGCCCGTCCCGGACAGGAGGACCCGCGCGAGGCGCGCAAGCTGGCCGCGGAATGGGCGGAGACGCTTCCGCTCAGGGGCGGCGGGGGAAGCCTCCGTCACCTGTTCGGATCAGCCTATACACCCAGGGGACGCGTGGACCTGGTGGCTCGAATGGATCTGAAGCAGCGCATGACGGTGGACTGCCCCTTCGGGCTGGATGCGGATACGCTGATGACGGAAGCGGCGCGCCAGGCCGCCATGCGTGGGCTGCATGTGGTGGCGCTGATGGACCCGCTCTGCCCCGCGCGGATCAGCCATGTCATCATCCCGGCACACGGGATCGGCCTTCTGTCGGGCCGCCGCGGCCCCACGGAGCAAGGGGAATGGCTGGATACGGAACGTCTGTTTCAGATGCAGGAAGAAGCGGAGAAGGAGCAGAGCTTTGACCGCAACGCCTATGAACTGCTCATCCAGCGGGCTATTGAACAGCTCTCCGCCGCCAAGAAGCTGCATGACGAGCTGGAGAGCCATTATGTGGGCCATATGGATTTTTTGAAATGGCAGGCGGTATTGGACCGCATCCTGAAAGAACTGGAACTGGCATAGGAGAAGTCAG
>UQEF01000020.1 GCA_900540045.1 uncultured Eubacteriales bacterium
CCGTTCACATAGATTTCAAGGTCGGCCATGAGCCGGGGAAAATCCGGGTGGGTCGGCCAGTTCACATAAGAGGGAATTAACCACCAGCCCGCTTTTCAATAGTTCAATCATATCATCACTCAATTGCAGGTCTGCAAGATCGGCGTTTGAGTGATTTTTTGTTTGGGAACGGCCCAGCAGATAATCAACAGTCACAAATGCCTGACAGGCATTTCTTTGCATGCGCAATCAGAGCGCTGACCGCGGGGAAGGCAACCTGATGCTTCTTCCAGACCAGGACCGATCCAAAGGCCAGGGGCGGATGCAGCGGCACAAAGCGCAGGCCTGGATACTGGCAGTCCAGACGGATGCACAGAGCGTCGCCAAAGCCGTTTCTGACCAGCATGGCCACGTTGTACAAAAGGTTGTAACGAACGGAAATGTCCAGCTTTTGAAATTCATCGCCAAACCAGTTGGCCAGCTCGTGCTGAACCATCTCCCTGCCGGAGATCATCAGCGGCCGTCCTACCAGATTCTCCGGCCGTACGAACGGCAACCGCCCCAGGGGGGAATCCTCCTGCGTCAGCACGCCCCATTCTTCTTGTACCGGCACGCGGATAAACTCGTATCGGGATATATCCACCGGTTCGGGAAACAATCCGATATCCAGCGTGCCGTTTTCAATGCGCTCCTTGATGTGATCGGCATTTCCGCTGTAAAAGCGGTAGCGCACCCTGGGATAGCGCTGGCGAAAGGAAGAAAGGACCTCCGCCAGCGCCGACACGCTGCGCGTTTCACCGCTGCCGATGGCAATTTCACCCGTGAGCTCCTCGTCTTTGTGAGCAAAATCCTTTTCGGTGCGTTCCGTGAGCTCCACGATTTCCTGCGCCCTGCGCCGGAGAAGCAGGCCATCCTGCGTTAAGACGATGCGGTGGTTGCTTCGTTCAAACAGCTTTGTGCCCAGCTCCTCCTCCAGTTCCCTGATCTGGCGGGACAGGGTGGGCTGCGTTACATGCAGAAGCTGGGCTGCACGGGTGATATTCTCCTCTCTGGCAATCATCAAAAAGTACTTTAATACGCGCAGCTCCATGGTCTCCCTCCTTTTGGGGCGGATCAGGCATAAGTAGTAAAGAAAACAGCCTGCCGGGATTTTGCAGCAGCGATCCTGTCAGACGATTTCAGCATGGCCTCAAGCTGTGGTTAAAAAGTCTTTGAGAAACGCGATAAATGTTGTGGCAGCCGGCGAAAAGGGCTGTTGACGCCGCCAGGCCAGAACGCTGGTCGTCCATAATGCCGGAGACAGCGGACGAAATGCCATTTTTGTTTCATCCAACAGAGGCAGCGACCCGTGAATCACAATGGCATACCCCAGCCCCTGCCTGACCATCAGGGAGGAGTTGGTGCTCAGATTGCTGGTGAAACAGATGTTCAGCCTTGAATAGGCGCTGCCAAACCAGTTGGCCAACTCGCTTTGTACGCTGAGGCGCCTGGGCAGAATCAGCGGCAGCGCCGACAGCTCTTCACCGTCAGGCATTTGCGGCCTGCCAGTGCATCGTCGGGACGCATGAGCACACCTCATTCTTCCCGTTCGGGAAGGCGAATGTGATCATATTTATCCATATCGACGGGTTCCAGCAGCAGTCCCACATCGATGAGGCCCTTGTCCATCTGCTCTTTCACAACGTCGGCATTGGCCGTCAGCAAATCGAACGCAACCAGTGGATATTGCGCATGAAAAGCCTCACAGCACCGGGCCAGTACCGAGCCGGCCGCGAGTTCGCCGCTTCCGATGCTGATGCGGCCCTCCAGCGTTTCGTTTTGACTTACAAATTCCTGCTCGGTTTTATCGGCCAGGGCCACCAGTTCTTCCGCGCGGCGGCGCAGCAGCGCGCCTTCGTTGGTCAAGGCAATTTTTCTTGCTCCCCGCTCCATGAGTTTTACGCCCGGTTCCTCTTCCAGCATGGAAAGCTGGCGGGACAAGGTTGGCTGCGTAATATGCAGCACTTCCGCCGCACGGGTAATGTTCTCCTCCCGAACGACGGTCAAAAAATAACGAAGAACACGGAGCTCCATCCGCTTACTCCCCCCTTGTCATCCTATCTGCGATGATAGCAGGAGCCCGTTCGTTCGTCAATATTGGTATGAAAAGCGCAGCTTTTGGCGGGGGATGGCGAGGCGTATGCTGCACGCCGATAAACCGGCGCGCAGACCGGGTAACGACCGCAGGCTTATTGCGGCCCTATGGCAAAGCCATGATTCCGGCAGGCTGCCATAGAGCTCACGACCGCCGTCATTTCGGACGATCGGGGCGGCATCGCCTTAAACTGCTCCGCCTCCGGGGTATCATACAGCACTGCGTCAATCGAAACTTGGCAAGAAAGTTGCCTCATCATCCCTGGTATTTCACAAACCATAAGAAGGCAGCATCAGAAATTTGTTGCCAAATTTCCAAACAGGTAAAGCAGAGGAGGAAGCAAGGGTCCCTCCCGGAAGCGGGCTGTGCAAACCTGCGGATAAACATGCAAACAGGGCCGGACGCGAGAAAGTCAGCGTCCGGCCCCAAGAGGTCCGTTAATACATGGTTTTCATGCTGCCGCGGATTTCGCCAAAAACATCGATAAAATCTTCACGGAAGCCGGCGGGGAAGAGGATTTCCAGACCATAGAGCGTGCGGTCGATACATACGTACTGGATACGGCCTCCAATTTCCACCCCATCGGTACGGGTGGCGGTGTAGTTGGCATAGACGCCAAGGCTGCCCATCATGTAACGGGTGGCGGTATAGCTGGGCTTGAAGGAGGAGATATCGCTGGCGCCGCCAATGATATCCAGCCGCTCCTTGACCAGCGATTCCAGATCGCTCTGATTGTAGTTGGAGGTCACGGTCTGGGCAGTGATGGTGATTACGCACTGCTGTCCATCCTTGATCTGGGATTCCGGCTCGCGCAGGATGAAGGTCTGCGCCTGGCTTTCATCCACAAGCCAACCCGCGGGAGCCTTGAAGCTCACGCCCACGGAAGCTGCGCTGTAGTCGCCGTAGGTAAAGCTCAGCGAGGGACGCGGGGTGGGAGTGGGCATATCGATGGGGTCCAGCGGGATGGGGGTGCTGCCCGCATAGGGGTAGACCGTGCCCGTCGGCTCCGGAATATAAAGATCACTGCCGTCATCCAACTCCGGGTCAATGTAGTTTTCCTCGTTCAGGGCGTCCTGCTCGGTAAAGCTGTTCTCCAGCGCCACATCATAAGGGTTCGTATCAAAGATGCTCTGAGGGGCAGAGGCATCCGCCGTGCCGGCTCCGCTGGCGGCATCCGCCGTAGACGGATCGGTTTCGGTCTCCGGCACGATGGGCTCCGGGGTCGGGGTGGCAGGACCCAGGGCCTGCGTCACTTCCGGGAACTGCTCGGTGGCGGATGGCTGGCCGGAGCAGCCGCTCAGGGTCAGCGCGGCCAGCAACAGGCAGAGCAGGGGCTTCCATAGGCGTTTCATGACTGTTCCCTCCAAATTGACGGCTGCGGCCGTCCATGTCCAAAAAAGAGACGATCAACACTGGGGGAGAATTTCATTTGTCATGGTATTGTAACATTTTTACGGGCGGTCCGTCAACCTTTGTCCTCGCCGGGGGTCAGGGTGTCGTAGTCAGCGTGGTAGAGACGGCGGTCCAACGACCAGATTTTATCGGAGAATACGCCGGGCTTAACCTTGGCAATGGCGGAGGACATCTCGTTCATGCGGGCGTCAAGCAGGTCCACCCAGTGCAGCACCTCGGCTTCGGGGAACATGGGCTTGCGTGGGCTGCCATACTCTGCCTCGCCATGATGGCTGAGCAGCATGTGCTCAAGCAGCAGCACCGGTTCGCCGCTGATGCCCAGGTCGTTTGCAGCTTCCTGAATGCGCGTGACCCCCAGCACCAGGTGCCCCAGCAGCAGGCCTTCGCGGCTGTAATCGCGCACCACGCCGAGGTTGTCAGAGATCATTTCCTCGGTTTTGCACAGGTCGTGCAGGATCACGCCTGCATAGAGCAAATCAGCATTGAGCCAGGGGTATACGCCCACCACCGCACGCGCCGTGCGCAGCATGCCCGTGGTGTGGTGCAGAAGGCCTCCGCGTTCGGCATGATGAATGCGCTGGGCGGCGGGATAGTAGCGCAGCTTCTCATCGTAGCGGCGCAGCAGCTCGCGTGTCAGATCCCGCAGGGGCTGGCTCTGGAAAGCGTCCACCGCGTCATAGAGCTCGCGCAGCATGGCTTCGGGAGCCTCCGGCGCGCAGGGGGTGAGGGCGGACAGGTCCACGCCGTCGGAGGGGGTCATGGCACGGATGCGCTCCACGCGCAGCTGCAGGCGGCCGTTGTATTCCAGCGTGCCGCCGCGCACCTTGACCACGCTGCCGGGCGCGGGAGGGGGCACGTTTCCATCCCACACCTTGGCGTTGACTTCGCCGGTACGGTCGGCCAGATTCAGATCCAGGTATTTGGCGCCGTTGCCGCCCGTGCGCTGGTCGGACGAGCGCACCAGCAAAAAGCCCTCGAAGCGCTGGTCCTTGAGAAGGTCGCAAACATTTGGCTGGGGCATGAAAACGCTCCTTTATGCATCAGTATCCATATACATGGCCACGCGCGTGCCCGGCAGGTTGGTGTAGCGGGCAAATTCCGCCTGCCACTCCACATTGACCACGCCCACAGGGCCGTTGCGCTGCTTGGCGATGATGATTTCGCCCGCGTTGTCGTCGGGCTTGGGGCCGTCCTCCGCACCGGCGGAGGCATAGTACCCCTCGCGGTGCAGAAAGAGCACCACGTCGGCGTCCTGCTCGATGCTGCCGGAATCGCGCAGATCGCTGAGCATGGGACGCTTGTCGGTGCGTGCGGCGGGCGCGCGGCTGAGCTGCGCGCAGGCCAGCACGGGAATTTTCAGCTCCAGGGCGATGGCCTTGAGCTGGCGGCTGATCTCGCTGACCTCCAGCTGGCGGTTTTCCACGCGCTTGTCCGTGCCCATCAGGCCCAGGTAGTCGATTACGATCAAATCCAGGCCCTGCTCCATCATCAGCCGGCGGCACCGGCTGCGCAGCTGTGAGGGGGTCAGGCCGGGCGTATCGTCGATGTAGACGCGGCAGGAGGATAGATCATTGATGGTATCGCCGATTTTGACCCATTCGTCGTCGGAGAGCATGCCGCTGCGCACACGCTGCATATTAATGCCGGCGGCGGAACAAAGCAGGCGCAGACCAATCTGCTCGCTGGGCATTTCCATGCTGAACACGGCCACGCAGCGCTTGGCCTTGGTGGCGGCAAACTGCGTAACGCCCAGCGCCATGGAGGTCTTGCCCATGGCGGGACGCGCGCCCACCAGCACCAGTTCGCCCCCGTGCAGGCCGGTGAGCATGCGGTCCAGGTCGTACAGGCCTGTGGGCACGCCGGACAGACGGCCCTTGAGGCGGCTGAGCTCCTCGATCTGATCAAAGGTGGACATGAGTACCTTGTTGAGCGGCACCAACGTTTCGGCCCCGGCACGCCGCATCACAATATCAAAGATGAGGCGCTCGGCATTGTGCAGCACGTCGGCGAGCGAATCGGACTGGGCGTAACACTGCCGCTGAATGGTCTGGGCGGCGGAGATGAGCCGACGCAGGGTGGATTTTTCCTGTACAATCTGGATGTACGTGCGGGTGTTGGCAGTGGTGGGCACGAATCGCACAGCCTGCAAAAGATAGGGCGCACCGCCCACGCCGTCCAGCGTGCCGCGCCGGGTAAGCTCGTTGCCCACGGTCATGAGATCGACGGGGTTGCCGGCAATGTGCAGGGCGCGCATGGCTTCGAAAATTTCCTTGTGCTCGGCGGAGTAGAAATCCTCCGGCACGAGGGTCTCAAAGGCGAGGGTGGCCGCGCCGGAATCCTGGAGCATCGCGCCCAGCACCGAGCGTTCGGCGTCGATGCTGCTGGGGGGCAATGCGGATGCGATTTGTTCGGACACGCCGGTTTCCATGCGGTTCCCTCCCTTCGGATGAATGACGGAGACACAAGAGCGGCACAGAACCGCCAAAAACGCGGAAAAGCAGCCCCAGGCAAGCCGGCCGCCGCGACAGAAGCACCGAGACGGCGAAGCAAAGATGCCCGTCCGGACATGGGGCGGCATCCTGCCGGGGCCGCGGGGACGGCGAAGCGGCGTGCGTCAACTCCGGCGGAGTGAAACGGCATCATGCCGCGCGGAGTGAAACGGCATCCTGCCGGGGCCGCGGGGACGGCAAAGCGGCGCGCGTCAACTTCGGCGGAGTGAAACGGCATCATGCCGGGAAGCGGCATCATGCCGTGAAGGCCGCCTCAGGCGGCGATGACGGAAACCTTCATGGGGGTGGTCACGCCGGAGTAGAGCCAAACGGTGATGTCTACATCACCCACCTGGCGGATGGGCTCGCACTCGATCTTGCGCTTGTCCACGTCCACGCCGTGCTGTTCCTTGAGAGCGGCGGCGATTTCCTGGCTGGTGATGCTGCCGTAGAGGCGCCCCTGCGAGCCGCACTTGACCTTCAGGGTGACGACCTTACCGCGCAGGCTGTCGGCCAGCTTCTGAGCAGCCTCGCGGCGCTCGCGCTCCAGACGCTCCTCGTTGGCGCGTTTGCGCTCGATTTCCTTCACTGCGCCGGGCGTGGCCTCCACAGCCCACTTGCGGGGAAAGAGATAGTTGCGGGCAAAGCCGTCGGATACGTTGAGAACGTCGTCTTTCTTGCCGGTGCCCTTGACGTCGCAAAGCAAAATCACTTTCATGGATATTAACCCTCCTTGTGAGAATCGGTGGTTTTCAAGAGCCGGGAACGAAAGTGCAGCGCCTGATCGGCCACGCCGATGAAGAACAGCGCTACGGGAAACAGCGCATAGAGCACGGCCGAAAGCGCGCCATAGAGCGCTGCGCGGCCGGGAGTGTGCGCAGAGAGCATGCATACCAGCACCGCCGCACCCGCCAGCTGAAAGGCGCAGGAAAAGGTTGCGTAAAAGAGCAGGCCCAGAGTCTGTGCCAGCCGCGCCTGCGCGCCGATCAGCAGAAGCGAAGCCAGGGCCATCAGGAACAGGACCCAACGCAGACGTGAAGGAATCACCATCAGGCGGAAACCGGGCGGGGACACCACACGCGCCTTGCGTTCGCCCGGATGCTCCGGGTCCGGACCAACGACCAGTACCGCGCAGCGCATGCGCTGGACGCGCAGAGCGGTGAACAGCCCGCCCAGCAGGCAGGCCTGCACAAAGAGCCAGGGCAGCAGATTCTCCAGCATCAGCGCTACATTCAGCCGCAGAGACAGCAGCATCTGCCGCACCACTGCAGGGTCCAGCAAAAACAGGGGCAAGGCGCCGCTGTAGCCATCCGGCACGGCGAGCAGGCCTGCAGCTGCAAACCGGTACAGGAGCAGGCCCGGCTGATCGGATGCCTCCACCTGGGCCGCGAGCAACTGCGCCAGCCCTTCGGCAATCCCCGCGCCGAGCGCATGTACGGCCGCCAGCGTCACCAGCGTAAGCGAGGCGGCATACGCGCCGATGTATAAGCCGATGGAGAGGGGAGCGGCCAGCTTTTTGCGAGCCTTGAGCCACAGGGTGAGCGCCATGGGCAGCGTACCCGGCAACAGCAGCGAGAGGGAATACAGGGGATCAAAGCGATAGAGCAAGGACAGGGCGGCGGGAGCCGCTGCGGCCAGCCAGGCGGCCCATTGCCGGCCGGACCCTGCCAGGGGGCAACCCAACAGCGGCGTGAGCAGTGCCAGCCCCACGCAGGCAGAAGGGAAAAACGCCATCAGGCCAGTCAGCACCAGCAGGCCGGCCACGGCGGCAAACAGCCTGGACCGTTCGGGCCGGATCACCGCGGACTGCACGCCCATCCCTCCCTCGTTGGAATCGATCATTTTGTTACCTCCCGCGCGAATGCGCCAGGGGTTGATTCATTATAAACTTGGCCGGGAGAGAAGTCAACAGGACGGACGGGCGCCGTCCCGCCGGGGGGTGAAGCCCTCGAAGATGGGAAGCTGGTATCCCCGCGCCAGCGCGCCGTCCAGCGCCTCCTGACTGCGCAGAGTCCAGGCGGCAAGCAGGGGATGAAAGCAGCGGCGCATCAGCCACATGGCCAGCGTATGATCCTCCGGGCAGGAATAGGCCACAAAGTGCGGACGGCTGAGGCTGTTGACCAGCAGGTGCTTGAGCGCAAAGTACACGATGAACCCGGTTTCACCCGGTTGACGCGCGCCGCCCATGGCCAGCTGACCGCGCATCACATCCGGCGCGTGCAGGCGGAAATAGCGCATGGCCAGGGGGTGAAAGCTCTCCACGCAGTAGGGCCCGCCATAGGCGCCAAGCTGCTGAAGCGCCGAAGCTGCGTTGCGCGCCGCGCCTCCGTGATGCTTGACCTCCACGATCAGCGGGACGCGGCCGCCAACCAGCGCGAGCACGTCGCTGAAAAGCGGCACGCACGACCCATCCGGCAGCGGATGGCGGCACAGTTCCTCAAAGGTGATGTCACAGATGCGCAAATCCGCGCCGCATACGCGCTTGAGGCTGGCATCGTGATGAACCACCAGGAAGCCGTCACGGGTGAGCTGTACGTCCAGCTCAATCCCATAGCCTGCTTCCACCGCGCGGGAAAAGGCGGCCAGGCTGTTTTCGGGCACATCGCCGCCATGCAAACCGCGGTGCGCATACAGCCAGCCCGTGAGGGCCGAGGCGTCGGGCCGTTTCCGTCCGGGAGCGATCAAAAACAGATACAGACCCGCGAGAAGCACAAGGCACAATAAAATCCACAAAAGCACGTTCATCTTCAATCATCTCCCGCGTCAAAAGCCTCCAGCCGGCTGCGCGGCGGCTGGGGCCGGCTGTCGCCGTGGCGGGTCAGGCTGATGGTGACGAAGGACAGCGCCACCATCACCGCCGCGTAGGGCAAAAGCGTGTAATACCCCACGTGCTCCAGCAGCCAGCCGCTTACAATGGGCGTGACAATCTGCGCGGCCATGGAGAAGGTGTAATAGTAGCCGGTGTACTTGCCCACGTCGCCGCCCTTGGAGATCTCCACCACCATGGGGTAGGAATTGACGTTGATCATGGCCCAGGCCGCTCCCACCAGGGCGAAGATCCCATACAGCACAGGGCTGAACTGCGCAAACAGCGCCGCCGTGCCAAAGCAGGCCGCCAGCAGCAAAACGCCCGCCTGAATGACGCGCTTGCGGCCAAAGCGCGAGGAGAGAAAGCCCACGGGCAGGTAGCTGACCACCGCGCCCACGGTGGCTACCATCAGGCATTGGGAAGCCGCCTTGATGTCATAGCCCCACTGGACGCTTACATATTTGGTAAAGGCGGTGGTGACGGCATTGTAGCCCATGAACCACAGGCTGACCGAGCACAGAATCAGGATCAGGCTGCGGCGCAGCGCAGGGTCCAGTGAGGAAAAGCCCGCGCCGGTGGAGGGCGTTTCGTCGGCCTGCGCCTGGGCGGCATCTTCGCCCTGCGTGGCGAGGTTTTGCAGCTCGACCTCGCGAGCCAGCCGGTTTTCCCGGATGGTGAGCAAAAGCACCACGACGGCCGCCAGCATCAGAATGGAAACGGCCAGAAACAGCGCGGAATAGTTCTCGCGTCCCGTGGCGTCCCGTGTGACCAGCAGGCCGGTGGCAGCCAGCGTAAACACCCCGCCCAGTGTGCCCATCAGGTTGATGATGGCGTTGCCCTTGCTGCGCAGGGGCTTGGGGGTTACGTCCGGCATGAGCGCCACGGCGGGGGAGCGGTACACGCCCATCGCCAGAAGCAGCAGCCCCAGTGCCACCACAAACAGCCACAGGCTGCGGGCAGCATCCGCGACGGGCAGCAGGTTCATCAGCACCACCGCAACCAGCGTGCCGCCCAGGATATAGGGCATACGCCGGCCCAGGCGCGTGTGCGTTCGGTCCGACAGCTTGCCGAAAAGGGGCAGCAGAAACAACGCCAGCACATTGTCCAGCGCCATGATCACGCCCGCGATATCGTCCGGGATATCGAAGGTGTTTTTCAAAATGAGGGGCACCACATTGTCATACAGCTGCCAGAACGCGCAGATGGACAGAAAGGCCAGGCCCACCAGGAGCGTTCGCTTGTAATTGAGCTTCATGCTCAAAACCTCCCATATCGAAACGACGATTTTTTCCTATGATACCGCGGCGGAGAGGAGAATGTCAACGGCGCGAAACGCAAGGCCGCCACGGGAGAACGGCCAGGCTGCAAGAGGGACCCGCGGCCTGGCCAGATTGGCGGCGCTTTACACCTCCGGAATGACAACCTCCACCTCTCTGCCCGCCTCCGCCGAACGGGCGATGGCGTCGATGATGGCCTGGTTGTAGAGAATCTGCGAGGACGGCACAGGCGCTGGACCGCCGCTCTCGATGGCGTCCAGGAAGGAGCGGATTTTGCGATCGAACAGGCCCGGCCCCTCGTCGGGGATGATGGGCAGCTCCGTCACCGTCTGCAGGCCCGCCACGTCGGTATACAGCTTCATGGGGCCGCCCACGGTGCCGTTCCAGCACTCCGTGGAGGGAATGCGCAGCGCGCCCTCCGTGCCCAGAATCAGCGTATCGCCCGGTGTGTCCAGATGCATGGCCCAGCTGATGCGGAAATCCAGCACCACGTCCCCCTCCAGGCGGATGAATGCGGCGGCGAAGTCGTCCACATCAAAGCGCGCGGCGTTCTGGGCGGCGGTGTGGAAGGCGTCGGGGGACTGATAGCGCTCGTTTTGCCCAAAATAGGCGGAGGTATAGCCCGTCACGGTCAGCGGGCGGGGATAGCCGATGGCGTTGAGCACCATGTCCAGCGAATAGCAGCCGATATCGCCCAGGGCGCCGATACCGGCGGTCTTCTTTTCAATAAAGGTACTGTTGGGAATGCCGCGGCGGCGCCCGCCGCCGGTCTGAATGTAGTAGACCTTGCCCAGCGTGCCGCTTTGCACGATTTCCCTGATCTTTTGCATGTTGGCGTCCATGCGGGGCTGAAAGCCGATGGAAAGCAGCCTGCCGCTTTTCTTTTCGGCGCGGATGATGTCCGCCGCCTCCTGGACGGTCACGCTCATGGGTTTTTCCAGAAGAACGTTCACGCCGGCGGCCAGCGCGTCGATGGTGCATTGAGCGTGCGCGGTGTTGTAGGTGCAGACGGATACGGCGTCCAGCCGCTCGCTGGCCAACAGACTTTTATGATCGGGGTAGCAGCGGGCGTCGGTGAGGCCGTAGCGCTTGGCAAATGCTTCGGCCTTGCCGGGAATCAGGTCGGCCAGTGCCACGATTTTGACGTCCGGCTGATTGAGGTAGCTTTCGGCGTGGGCCTCGGCAATCCATCCCGTGCCGATGATTCCCACGCGGAAGGTATGGTCATAGGCCCGTTCTTCACGCCGGGTGGGGGTAAAGCTGGAAAGCACGTTGTCGCTCATGATCGGCAAACCTCCTCGCATACAAATGGGGAAAGCGGAGCGCTGCCCCGGATGTTGGATGACGCTGGTATTATACTGGTTTTGGAGCGCTTTGTCGAGATTGTGTTCCTTAAGGGGCTATGATATAATGGCTGGGCGGGCATACGTTGACCCGACGGCAGAAAACGAGGTGAAAACATGGCCGGCATCACCTATAAATGCCCCAGCTGCGGCGGCTATCTGAACTTTGATCCCGATGGCGGGCAATGGAAGTGCCCGTTTTGCCATTCGACCTTTCAGGAGGACCAGCTGCTGACCGGCGAAGGGGAGCGGACAGGCGAACGCACGGAACCGGCTTCCGAAAAGGACGGCGCGCAGGTGACCTATCACTGCCCCAGCTGTGGCAGCCAGATCGTGACGGACGAAACCACCGTGGCCACGCACTGCTACTATTGCCACAGCCCTGTGGTATTGCAGGGAAAGCTCGCCGACGATATGCGGCCCGACGGGGTGCTGCCCTTTGCCGTCGATCAGCAAAAGGCCGCGACGTCCTTCATGGACTGGGTGCGGCGCAAGCGTTTTGTGCCCAAAGGGTTTTTCAGCGAGCAGCAGGTACGGGAGATGACGGGCGTATATTATCCCCATTTTGTGACCGACTGCGAGGCGGAAGGGGCCATCGACGGCGAAGGCCGCCAGGTCAGCGTGGCGGAGACGCCCAAGTACATCATCACCAGCACGCGGCACTACCATGTGCGGCGCGAGGGACGCTTCAGCTTCCGGGGCATCATGCGTCCGGCGCTGTCCAGCGCCAACCGCAAGCTTAGCGACGGCATCCATCCCTTTCCGCTGGAGAACGCCAAGCCCTTTGCGGGCGCGTATCTGTCCGGCTTTGTAGCCGAGAGGCGCGACCTGGACGCCGCCTCCATTGGTCAAGACGTGGAGCGCGAGGTTCAGTCCTATGTCGAGCCGCTCCTGACGGATGACCTGCATTATGACAGCTTCACCGTGACAGCCTCCGCCAATGTGGGCAAGCGTACCACGCGCTACCTGCTCCTGCCCACCTGGGTGCTCACCTATCCCAACCGCAAGGACCCCCAGCATCCCTATTACTACGCCATGAACGGCTGCACGGGCCGGGTGTGCGGAAAGCTGCCCATCGACCTGAAAAAGCTGTATCTGGCGGGGACGGGCATTGCGGCGGCGGTGTTTGCGGCAGGCTGCGTGCTGAGCTACTTCCTGTTTTGAGGGAGGGACACGGGCATGAGAACGAAACGATGGGCGGGCCTTTTGGCGCTAGTGCTGCTGCTTTCGTTATGCGGGGGCGCTGTGGCAACCGCTGCGCGCGTGTATGACGGGGCGGACCTGTTTACCGCGAACGAAGAGGCTGCGCTGGAGGAGGAAATCGCCCGCTTTCAGGAGGAAACGGGGATGGATTTCGTGGTCGTCACCTCGGATGAACCCCAGGAGGACGGCGAACAGTATCGCGTGGCCGACGAGTTTTACGTCCATGGCAACTTTGGCCTGGACAGTGAGGACAGCGGCGTGCTGTACTACATCGACATGTACAACCGTTATCAGTACATCTATACCCGCGGCCAGATGATCGACTACCTGACCGGCTCGCGCATTGATGCGGCCACCGGTGGCAGCCAGAGCCTGCTGGCGCAGGGCGACTATGTGGGCGCCGCGGAGGAAATCATGGAGCGCGTGCGCGGCTACCTGCGGGATGGAATTCCCGAGGGCCAGTACCGCTACGACATTCTCACCGGTGAGATGCTGACCGCGAGGAAAAAGGCCCTCACCACCGCGGAAGCGGCGGTGTGCGCCGCCGTGGCCGCGGCCGCTGGCCTGGCGTTTGTGGCTCTCGTCAAGCGCAGCTACCGCCTCAAGGGCAGTACCTACAGCTACAACTTCCGCGAAAACTGCGACCTGACCATCACCGGGCGGGTGGATGATTACATCCGCACCACCACGACCCAGGCCCGCAAGCCCGACCCGCCGCGCTCCTCCGGGGGCGGGGGATACCACGGCGGCGGCAGCGGTGTGCACACCAGTGTCGGCGGCGGCCATCACGGCGGTGGCGGCGGCCATTTCTGAGGCGATGCGGCCATGACCGGGAGACAGTCGATTCGGTGCGCGGTGGAGCGCATGCTTTGGCGCGGGGTGTTCATGGCGCTGGCGGCGATATTTTTGACGGTGCTGCTGCCGGTGCTGTGGGACCTGTTTTCGCCCTTTTTGATCGGGCTGGCGGTGGCGGCCCTGCTCCGCCCGCTGATCGCCCTGACGCAGGAAAAGCTGCATATGCGGCGCGGAGTGGCGGTGGGCCTGTGGGTGGCGCTGGCGGTCCTTGCGGCGCTGTGGCTGGTATACTGGATCTGTTCATTTGTGGTGGTGCAGCTCACGGTGGCCACACCGGGCGTGGTGACGGGCGTGGTGGATATGCTGCGCACCGCGTCGGAACGGCTTCTGGACATGGCGCAGACCTTGCCCAGCGCCATTGGCAATACCCTTCGCACATCGCTTAACAGTGCGTTTCAGTCACTGTCGGAAGCGGGCATGCAGTTTGCGGGAAATGTGGTAAACGGTGCGCTCTCGGTGGTTGCCAGCCTGCCGTATGCTTTTGTATATGCCAATTTTCTTTTGCTGGCCGTGATCTTCATCACCAACCGCTATGAAAAATGGCGCAGGCTTCTGTCCGGACGGAGTCTCTTTGGCGGTGAACGTTCCATCCGGCTGCTCCGACAGTCGGCAGGACAGGGGCTGGCGGGCTATATCCGGGTGCAGCTGCTCTTTTCGCTGCTGACGCTGCTGATCGCATGGGTGTTTTTCGAGGCGGTGGGCTTTGAATACGCCTTTCTGATCGGCTTTGCGGCGGCGCTTCTGGAGCTGATTCCCCAGTTCGGCTGCGGCGTGCTGTATATCCCCTGGGGTCTGGTGTGCTTCGTGGTGGGCGCGCCTCAGAACGGTTGGCTGGTACTGGGACTGTATGGGGGATATTCGCTTCTGCGCCGCGTCACGGAGCCGGCGCTCCTGGGCACCAATCTGGGCGTGTCGCCCCTGGCTTCGCTGATCGGCATGTTTGTGGGCATGCGGCTGGGCGGCGTGCCGGGGCTGATTCTGGGCCCCATCGTGATGGTGGTGCTGGCAGGTGCGGTCAGGGCACATTTGTTTGAAGGGATGGCGCGGGATGCGAAAACCATCGCCCTTTGGATGACGGACCGCTGGCACAGAGATGAGAGGGAGAGCAAAAATGCGGCAGGATAAACCGCGCTGCGCATGGGCCAAAAGCCCGCTGATGCAGGCGTATCACGATACGGAGTGGGGCGTGCCCACGCGCGACGACGGACGGCTCTACGAGATGCTGCTGCTGGAGGCGTTTCAGGCGGGGCTTTCCTGGCAGGTTATTCTCAGCAAGCGGGAGAACTTCCGCCGCGCATTCGACGGCTTTGACCCGCATAAAATTGCGGCGTATGGCGAAGATAAGGTCGGGGAGCTGCTGAAGGATGCGGGCATCGTGCGCTGCCGGCGCAAAATCGAGGCGGCGGTGATCAACGCGCGCTGTTTTCTGGAGATTCAGCGCCAGTTCGGCAGCTTCGCAAACTACCTGTACAGCTTTACCGGCGGCCAGGCGCAGCTCATAGGTGGCGAAGCGCGTACAACCTCGCCGCTTAGCGACGCTATCGCCCGTGACCTGAAACGCCGCGGCATGCGCTACATGGGCTCGGTAACGGTGTACAGCTATTTGCAGGCCGTCGGTGTGGTCAACGACCATGAGCCCGGCTGCTTCCTGCACCGGGCGCATAAGGGCGGGTAAGCGGCTGAAGAACGGCCGGGAAGGACGCCTATGGAGCAATCCTTTTCCCGCCGGTTGGAGGCGATGGACCGCCGGCTGAACGGCCTTTTGCGCAAGGCGGCGCTGGTGGCGGTCACCCTTGCGGCCATGGCGCTGGCGCTGGTGCTTTTGCCTTATTGCTGGCCGTTTGTACTGGCCTTTGTGTTTTCGCGCATGTTGGAGCCCTTCGTCCGCGTGACGGCGAAGGGCCGTATTCGTCTGGGAAGAAAGGCTGCTGCCGCGCTGGGGGTGCTGCTGCTGTTTGGCGTTGCGGGCGCGCTGGCAACGGTGCTGGTCACGCGGCTTACGC
The DNA here is from genome assembly GCA_900540045.1 of uncultured Eubacteriales bacterium. GTDB lineage: Bacteria > Bacillota > Clostridia > Christensenellales > Aristaeellaceae > Limiplasma > Limiplasma merdipullorum. The sequence continues at coordinate 15,506 of UQEF01000020.1, forward strand.
GCGAACTGGTGCGCGCGCTGCCGCAGGCCGCCGCCTGGGTGGGCGAAGCGGCCGTGCCCTGGCTGCGCGGCCTGTACGATCAGGTGCGCGCGGCACTGCCGGATCTGCTGCCCGACGTGATGGACAACGCGCTCACTTCCCTGGCCCAAAGCGCCGTCGGCTGGGCGGCGTCGCTGTCGGCCGCGCTGACCAGCGGAGCGTTCAGCACGGCGGCCTCCATTCCGCATGCGCTGCTCAGCACGGTGCTTCTGGTGATGGGCACCTACTACATGACTGCCGATCGGGCGCGGATCGCGGCTTTTTTTCACCGGACATTTCCCGGCGGACTGATGAAACGCGGAAAGCTGGTGAGCGCGCGGCTGTGGAAGGCAGTGCTCCTGCAGGTGCGAAGCCAGTTAATGGTATCGCTGGCCGTGACGCTGTTTTTGATGATCGCCCTGGCAGCCTTCCGCGTGCGCTATGGGCTGCTGATAGGGCTGGGTATCGGCGTGGCGGACGCGCTGCCGGTGCTGGGGGCCGGGCTGTTTCTGATCCCCTGGAGCATCGCCGCCTTTGTGGCGGGCAACGCGGGCACGGGCGTGCTGGCAGCCTGCCTGTACGTGGGCACGGTGGTGATCCGCCAGGTGCTGGAGCCACGCATCGTGGGGCATAACCTGGGCCTGTATCCTCTGGCGACGATGGCCGCCATGTATGCGGGGTATCGGCTGCTGGGCTTTCTGGGCCTGCTGGCCGGGCCGGTGCTGCTCAATGTGATCGTAGTGGTGCTGGAGGCGGATGAACGCACCTAGTCCAGCAAATCCGCAAGGATCAGATCAATGGCTTCCTCATGCACGTAGTGGATGGCCACGCCGTCCACTGCCAATGCGTCGGAAAAGGCGTCCAGCCGGTAGGCGGCGATCTCGCGCGTGGCGCCGCCCACCGTGGTGAGAACGATGCGCCAGCGCGGCGCCTCGTCCTCGGGCACGGTCCATCCGTCGGGCAGGTCGCCCGATGCAGTCAGGGCGTTGAGGCGTGTGGTCAAGGTGGTAAGCAGCTCCGCGTCGGCTTCCTCGCCGTTGAGGGTGACCGCGGTATCATAGACGGTGTTGCCCTCCGCGTCGGTTTCAATGTCGTTGTTGGGCAGCACGCGCTCGGTGTATTGGGCGGTCACGTGGACATCCCCCAGGGGAGATTCAATGAGGATATCGCTGAGGGCGGCGCCTCCCAGGTCCGCGGGCTGACGCGCCACCAGCGTATCGGGGGTGGCGGCCAGCAGCGTCTCCAGCAGAAAGCGGCTGACCAGATAGCAGCTGCCTGCGTATTCGCAGGTATAGAAAAACTCTCCCTCGGCGCGCCCGATGACAAACCGGAGCGCCTGCTCCCTGACCTCCACGGCGGCCAGCTGACCGTTTTCGTCCACTTGTCCGACGGTTCCCGCAGCCTGATGCAGCCAGAGGGTCAGTTCCGGATCGTCCAGACCGTACTGGGCGCGGGTTTCGGCGTTGGCCTCAGCCTCACGCGTACCCAGGCGAAAGGAGGAAAGCGCGGTGAGCAGCGCCTCGGCCTGCTCCGGATCCACGGGATACTGGTAGGGCTCCACCAGCAGTCCGCTATAATGCCCGTCCCCGTCATTGGAGAGCAGAACGGCGGTTTCCCCGTCCGCGCGGGAGAGGGTGACCTGGTCAATCAGGTCCTTGGACAGCGTGGGTTGCTCCACGGGCAACAGCCGGGTGGCGGTGGTGAGCAGCGCATCGGTGAGCCCGGAATCGCACATGTACACGCCATCGTCGCCGGACCAGCGGAAATAGGAATAGCTGGTGGTGGGCACGTCGCCGCCCAGCTCCAGCGTCATCTCCGTGCCGTCCTGGTAGCGCACCTGCGCCGTGGCGCGGGGCGTGTCCAGCCCCATGTCCGCAAGATGCCCGGCCACCTCGGCCTCGTCTTCGGTTACGACGCCGGGCATCACCAGCTGGGTCACAGCCTTGAGCATGGCTTCTTCCTGATAATCGCTCACGGTCAGCCACTGTCCGCCGCGTTCCAGCACAAGGTGGCCGTCCTGCATGCGCAGGGTATAGCGGTCCCCCTCTTCCTGAGAGATCACAATGCTGTCCAGCTGAGAGGAATCGCCCAGGTAAAGAGTGCGCGACTCCGGCCCCGTCTCAAGGGGCAGGGCGGTTTCGGCGGGAAAGCGCGCTTTGATGGCGGGCAGCAGGAAAAAAAGCGCCGCCGCGGCAAGCGCCACGCCCACACCTGTCAAAATCAGCAAAAGGCGCGGGCGGGGACGGCGCTTCGGGCGTTTTTTGAGGGGATGCTGCATGAGATTCCTCCTTAGCTTCAGCGGTTGCGGCGGGGCAGGAGCACGCACAGCCCGGCCACCAGCACCATGAGCGGCACCGCGATAATCAGCACCGTACCCACCGTCTGGCTGCCCACCGTCAGCGCGGGCCGCACCGCCGCCGAGGCCATGATATCCAGCGTAACAATCTTGTCCGAGAGCAGCTGGCCCATGAGCATGATGATGAACTGCTGTACATAGGTGCGCTGGTAGACGTATTCCTCGGTAAACAGCCCGCTGCTGCCCGCGATAAAGAGACGGCTGATGTTGCCGTTGGCGTGCATGCGATGGGCGTAGAGCGCCACGCTCAATTCGCCGGAGCGGTCGCCCGGCTGCTGATCCACGCTGTCGATACCGTCGGACAGGTCGCGCAGATAGGCCTGGTCGCTGGTTTTGAGCACGGTGCCGGTCGTCAGGCTGTGATCGGGCTCACCGGGGGTTTCAAAGGCGCAGGCGGCGGGCATGAGCAGCACGTCCATGCCGCTGGAAATCAGCGACTGCGTCATGTCCAGCTCTTCCATGTAGGGCACGATGGCCAGGGGATTTTCATGGTAGGCGCCGGGGTCCACCACGATGCCGGACAGCGGCGTGACGCCGTAGCTGCGCAGCAGGGACAGGTAATTGGGCATGCTGTCCAGCGGGTCGGTGTAGTCGCGGGTGATGAACAGGCTGCCGCCTTCCTTGGCAAATTCATTGATCTCTTCAAGCTCGGTGTCGCTGAAATCCTTCTGCGGCGAGGCAATGAGCAGCAGGGCCACGTCCGTGAGGGCGCCTTCGGCGGACAAGTCGACGGTTACATGGTCGTAGCCGTTGCTCTCCAGAAACGACAGCAGCAGCTCCAGCGCATCCGGGGTAAGCTCTCCGTGCCCCTGCAAAACGCCCACCGTCGGCGGGTCCGTCTGCGCTACGGAAGCGATGGCCTCCGTCAGCGATTTTTCATAGGACAGGCCCTCCGGCTGGAAGGTGCCGGATTCGATGTCGTACCCCTGGGTCAGAAAGTCGGTATAGTCCAGAATCTTGTAGCGGCCCGTGGCGTCGCAGCTGACGATGACGCTGTCGGCCTGGGCGGTCTTGTCCGTGTCGCCGGGAAAGCGCGTAAGAATGCCGGGATTCTGCGCGATATCAGTCTCCTTGACGGTCACGCGGTCGCTGAGCACGGCGTAGCGGTTGAGCAGCTGGAGCAGCTGCGTATCCTCCGCGCCGCTCTGGTAGAGCAGGTAGAGGTCCACATCGTTTTCCAGACGGTCCAGCACGGCGCGCGTCTGCTCGCCGGTGGTGGCATAGGCATTGAAGCTCAGGTCCGTGCGCCAGCCGTATTCATCCTCCAGTGCCCGAACAAAGACGTTCACCAGCACGCAGATCGCCAGGAAGCCCGCCACCAGCAGCGCTCCCAACTTGCCGTGGCGCCACTTGGGCTGGCGAAAGCGCAGAAGCAGAGACGAAAGCCGCTTTTTCATGCCGCGCCCCCCTCCGAAAAGCGCCGCGCATCCAGAACGCGCGCGGCGCATACCAGACATGCCGCGATAAAGGTGAGGAAGAACAGCGCGGCCGCATAGCTGAACTGTCCCAGCCGGAAGGGCTCGTAGCGGTCATAGAGGCTCAGAAAGTTGAGCGCGTCCGCCAGCCAGTCCACGGTAAGGCTGGTTGCCAGCAAATCAGCCATCCACAGCACAAAATTGGCTCCGAAAGCCGCCAGCGCGCCGGTCATCTGGTTTTTGGCAAAGCAGGTCACAAACAGGTCCAGCGCCAGAAAGGACAGGCTTTGCAGGAGAAACCCCGTATACCCCACGAACCATTCCCCCGCATACACCGTGCCACCCAACGCGATGACCAGCGTATACACGTTGGTCAAAAGCACCGTGATCAGCATGATGCAGGCGGCGGCCAGGTACTTGGCCAGCACCACGCTGCCCAGGCCCGCCGGGCTGGTAAAAATCAGCTGATCGGTGCGCTTCTGCCGGTCCTCGCAGATCAGGCGCATGGTCAGCAGCGGAGAAAGCAGCATCACCAGCAGCGTCAGCTGCGACAGGAAGGTCAGCAAGTCGCCGGAGAGATTTTGCAGATTATAAAGGTAGAAAATCAGGCCGGAGAGCGTGAGAAACACCCCCATGAACACATAGCCCACCGGCGTGCGGAAATAGGCCAGAAAGTCGCGCTTGAAGATGGTGAACACGGAAAGGCTCCTTTCCTATTGCGAAATCACGTTCAAGAACACCTGCTCCAGGCTGTCGCCTACGCGCGAGAGGTGCAAGATGGGAATGTTCAGCCCGCTGAGCAGCGCAAACAGCCGCCGCTCCGGCTCCGTCTCGCGGTGAAACTGCAAAAGCACGCTCGTGCAGCCGCTCTGTGCGGCGGGCTGCACGGTCGCGCGCCGCACGCCCTCCAGCTGCCTGAGCCGGCTCAGGATGGCCGCTTCCGGAGCATCCGCGGTCAGCAGCACAGTTATGTCCTCCGGCGCGCTGAGCTGGGCGAGAGCGGCATCCAGCTTGACCTGGCCGTGGTCCAGAATCACCACGTGGTCGCACAGCTGCTGGACCTCGCTCAAGATGTGCGAGGAAAACAGGATGGTGTGGCTCTTGCCCAGCGTGTGAATCAACGCGCGGATTTCGGTGATCTGCCGGGGGTCCAGCCCCACGGTGGGCTCGTCCAGCACCAGCACGTCCGGGTCGCCGCACAGGGCCTGCGCCATGCCCGCGCGCTGTCGGAAGCCCTTGCTCAGGTGCCCCAGCAGGCGGCTTTGCATGGAGGTCAGGCCCGTCAGCTCCATCACCTCGTCCACGTGGGCGGGGATGGCCCTGGCTGCAACGCCTTTGAGCGCGGCCACAAAACGCAGGTATTCACGCACGGTCATCTCGTCGTACAGAGGCGGCTGCTCGGGCAGATACCCCAGGTGCCGCTTGGCCTCGCCTGGCTCCATGAGCGGGTCGTGACCGCCCAGGAGCGCACGGCCGGAGGTGGGCGCCAGGTAACCGGTCAGGATGTTGATCAGCGTGGTCTTGCCCGCACCGTTCTGTCCCAGCAGGCCCATAATGCCGCTGCCCTCCATGCGCAGGCTCACATTCTCCAGCGCCCGCACGCTCCCGTAGCGCTTGGATACGTTTTCAATCTCAATCAAGGGCACATGCCCTCCTGTCTGCAGGATGGGCGGAAATCCGCCTCACCCTATCATACCATGCGCCGGGCCCCTGGGTGTGAATGAATTGTAAATTTGAGGCGGAACCAAAATCCCGTTGACAACCCACGCGCGGCGTGCTATACTAACCTTCGTAAGCAGAAGCCGCCCGCTTCTCACCGCGCGAACATCTTGCGCCGGTCATGGCACGTAAGTCCATGGGGGGTCGTGATACGGCGGGCTGGCATGCCCGGCGTTTTTTTGTGCGTGGCACAAAGGCGCTACCGTTCAATTTTTGGAGGTGTATGGATATCAACGAGCCGATGATCAACGAAGAAATCCGCGACAGAGAGGTACGCGTGGTCGCCACCGACGGCACGCAGCTGGGCGTGATGTCCACGCAGGCGGCGTTGCAGCTGGCCGAACAGCAGAATCTTGATCTGGTCAAGATTGTGCCGGGCGCCCAGCCGCCCGTGTGCAAGCTGATGGACTACGACAAGCACCGCTACGAGCAGTCCAAGCGCGAACGCGAGCTGCGCAAGAACCAGCGCATCGTCACCCTCAAGGAAGTGCAGCTTTCCGCCACCATCGAGGAAAACGACGTGCAGACCAAGTTCAAAAATGCCGTCAAGTTCCTTCAGGATGGCGATAAGGTGAAGGTGAGCATCCGTTTCAGGGGCCGCCAGATCGCGCACGCGGACATCGGCCTGAAGATCATGCAGGATTTCGCCGCCCGCATTGAGGAATACGGCACCATTGAACGCCGCCCCATGCTGGAAGGCCGCCACATGATTATGATCCTTGCGCCAAAGGCCGAAAAGAAAAGCTTTGCTGAAAAGAGCCAGCAGCGCAAGGAAAAGCACGCCGCCGCGCAGGCGGCCAAGGCGAGCGAGCCTGAAAAGCGCGAGCTCAAGCCCCAGCCCAAGAAAAAGGTCAAGCGCGAAAGCGAAAACATGATTTGACCGGACAAACGGCCATCCCGCGCCCGCGGGTGTACACTTCCCCGCGGGCGGATACGGATAGCACACGGAAGGAGGACAACCCCTATGCCCAAGCAGAAATCCCATCGTGGCGCAGCCAAGCGTTTTTCCTTCACGAAGAACGGCAAAGTGACGCATAAGCAGATGAACGCCAACCATCAGGTGCATTTGAAGACCACCAAGCGTACCCGCCACCTGCGCGCGGACGGCGTTGTGGACAATGCGGCCGAGGCGCGCACCATCCGCAAGCTGCTGCCCTACAAATAAGCTTTGCTAACGATTCAAGGAGGATAAAAAAATGGCACGTATTAAAGGAGCTGTAAACGCCCACAAGAAGCGCCGCAAGATGCTCAAGCTGGCCAAGGGTTACTATGGCGCCAAGTCCAAGCAGTATCGCGCCGCCAGCGAACAGGTGCGCCGCAGCCTGCGCTATGCCTATGAAGGCCGTAAGATGCGCAAGCGCGATTTCCGCCGCCTGTGGATTACCCGCATCAACGCTGCCGCCCGCATGAACGGCATCAGCTATTCTGTGCTGATGAACGGCCTCAAGCAGCGCAACATCACCATCAATCGCAAGATGCTGGCCGATATCGCCGTGAACGATCCCGCCGCTTTCACCAAGCTGGTGGAGACCGTGAAGGGCTGAGCTTCGCGCACTTTTCTGCCCCCTCGAGCAGCCGCATGGCGCGAGGGGGTTTTTCATACCCCGGAAAGGAGGAACCCGCATGCCCGCTGTCACCACGCCCGGCATCGTGCTGCGCTATGCCAATTACCGCGATCACGACCGCATGCTTACCCTGCTCAGCCCCCGGCTGGGCAGGGTGGATTTGCTGTCGCGGGGCTGCCGGAGGCCCAAAAGCCCGCTGATGCCTGCCAGCGAGCTGTTTGTGAGCGGTGAGTTCGTGCTGTTCGAGAAAAATGAGCGTGCGGTTTTGACCTCCTGCGCCCTGCAGGATACCTTCTACCCGCTCCGGCTGGACCCCTACCGCCTGACCTGCGCCAGCTACATGGCCGGACTGTGCGCCGCGGCGGTTCAGCCCGGACAGGCCGCTGAAGACCTGTACGCCCTGCTGCTCAAGGGGCTGTACTACCTGGCTTATGATGATGAGGCGGATGCGCTGGAAACGACCACGGCATTTTTGCTGCTCTTTGCCGATGCGCTGGGCTACCGCCCGCGGCTGAGCCGTTGCGCGCACTGCCGCACCCCGCTGGATGTGAGCGAGGGGGGGCGCATGGATATCGCCGCGGGCGGACTGTGCTGCCCGGCCTGTGCCTCCCGCGCCACGTTTCCTGTTACGCGCGATCAGATCGCCTGGATGAGTCAGACCCTCCGCCGGGGCCTGGTGCCGCAGAAAAATACCGGCGCAGGCATGCTGTTTGACATGCTGCGCCGGTATGTGGAGAGCCGTCTGGAAACCCCCATTAAGGCGGGCCGCCTGTTACCATGAGCGGGGCTGGAGCGTGCCGTCGTAATACGGCGCACGGGACAGGCGCGCCTTATAGGCGTTGGAAATGGTGTAGCGGTAGGCATATTCCACCTGCCCGTTAAGCAGGCGGATGCGCTGGCGGCTCAAGTGATAGAGCTGCGAATCCCGAATCTTGGGCAGACACTCTTCCAGCACGGCGCGCAGGGCCTCCTGCTGGTCGGGCGATAGGTAACGGTAACCATTGGGACGCATCAAAAAGGCGGATTCGCCACCCGCAAAATGCAGATAACGCATTACCACGCCGGTCTTGTCCACGATCAGCTGCTCCAGCGGACGTTTGCGGCAGGCCTGAAGCAGGGGAAGCATATCCTCGAAGAGCTGGGAGGCATACAGCTTTTTAATGCGCAGCCGCAGCCGCTGCTGCTGCCGCCTGTCCCGGACCAGAAGGGCGATGGCGGCCCCCACCAACACCGCTACCGCCAGCACCGGTAAAGCCGTCTGCATGGAGCGCCACCCCGATTTCAAAACATTTTCGACATTATAGCACAATTTGTACGTCTTTCGCAAGTCTGGAAGGCCACGAAAAGCTCCGGCCTCAAAAATCCCTTTTCCAAGCCGGCTGTTTTGTGGTATACTGATTCATGGATCGGATGAATTGGGAAAGGATGAGGATGAATGGGCAAGATGCTTCATGAACCTATCGTTTTGGACGTCAATCATATGATGAGCGATGTCATTGGCTTTCAATACGGAATCGATCCCTGCCAGGTGGACGGCATGAAGGATGCGGCGAGCGCCGCCCAGCGCAATGTGGAAAAGAACCGCGGAACCGGCTGGCTGGGCTGGATGCAGCTGCCCTACGAACAGGAGGAAGTCGTCAGCCATATTGAACGTGTGGCCAAGAGCGTGCGCGAGCAGTTTGATACCTTTGTGGTGCTGGGCATCGGCGGCAGCGCGCTGGGCCCCATCGCCATCCAGCAGGCGCTCAACCACCTGCATTACAACGAACTGCCTGCCGAAAAGCGCGGCGGTCCCCGCCTCTATGTCGAGGACAACATCGACCCCGAGCGCATGGCGGCGCTTCTGGATGTGATCGACGTAAAAAAGACCTGCTTCAACGTCATCACCAAGTCCGGCGCAACGGCGGAAACCATGAGCCAGTACCTCATCATTTCCGAACTGCTCAAGAAGGAAGTGGGCGAGGAATGGGCCAAGCACATCATTGCCACCACGGACCGTGAAAAGGGCAATTTGATCAAGCTGGCCAAGGAAAACGGCTTTGAGCTGTTCCACATCCCCGCAAGCGTGGGCGGCCGTTTCAGCGAGCTGTGCCCCGTGGGCCTGCTGCCTGCCGCCGTGTGCGGCATTGATATCCGCGAAATGCTCGCGGGCGCGGCGGCCATGGATGAACGCTGCAGTACGGACGACGTATGGAAGAATCCCGCGCTGCTGGAGGCGGTGCTGCAGTACATCGCCATGCAGGAGATGGACATCAACGTACAGGTGGTCATGCCCTATGCGGACAGCCTTAAGTACATGGCGGACTGGTTCTGTCAGCTGTGGGCCGAGAGCCTGGGCAAGAATGTAACCCGCAAGGGCATGGCTGTCAACGTGGGCCAGACCCCGGCCAAGGCTTTGGGCGTGACCGACCAGCACAGCCAGCTCCAGCTCTATACCGAGGGACCCTATGACAAAGTGATCACCTTCCTCAAGGTGGGGCAGTTCCGCACGGTAACCGAGATTTCCCACGGCTGCGAGCAGTTCCCCGATGTGGCTTTCCTGGGCGGAAAGACGCTCAATGCCCTCATCGACGCCGAGCGCCGCGGCACCGAGTACGCCCTCTACCGCTCCGGCCGCATGAACCAGACCATCGTGCTTCCACAGGTCAATGCCTATACCGTCGGCCAGCTGCTGTTCTTCTTTGAAATGACCACCGCCTACACGGGCGAGCTGCTGGATATCGACGCGTTTAACCAGCCGGGCGTGGAGGAGAGCAAGATCGCCAGCTATGCGGTGCTGGGCAACCAGAACGAAAAGTATCTGAAAAAAGCGGAAGAGATGAAGAGCCGCCCCGCCGGCAAAAAAGAATACATCCTGTAAGCCAAATGAATCAGAGAGGCGTTCCAATGCGGGAACGCCTCTTTGATTGTGGAAAGTTTTCAAAAGGACGAGGCACATTGGCGTTTGATGGCGGGCACCTGGCCATCCCTTCAGGTTGCCGATGAGCTCCTGTGGCGGCTTAATCCGTCGGGCTCTGGTTGCCCTGCGCGTTGGGCGCAGCAGGAAAAATCCTGCTGCGTAAGGCCGAGGTTGCTGACAAGGTGCGGGACACAGGGGGCGGTCCCGGCTGCTCCATCATTTGGGCTCCACCAATGTCGCAGTGCGCGGCGACGCGCACTGCGCTTGCATTTTCTCACACCTGGAGGTCGCTTTGGGCCTTTGGGCCAAGTGTGCACCGGACACATGCTTCCCTTTGGTGCCATAGGGCTGGCACTTCCCTTTGTGCCTTGCCTAGGGTTGGGGCAGCGCGCCAAAGCTTTATGCCGCAGCATTTTCTGAGTGCTGCGGGCGTCAAAAGGACGCAAGAAACGGGGCTCTTTCCCCAAAACATGGGTTTTTGAACGGTCTGAGGGGGGCGGACTGCATGGCTGCCCCCCTGCCGCTTATGTGCCGTCATGACGGACGATAGGGAGATCAGATGCCGTCGGTCAGTTTGGCGGCCATTACAACCACGTTGCGCCAGGTGACGCCGGGAGACTCGCTGCGAAGCACAAATGAGCCGACTTCGGTGGAACGGATGAGCGTCGCCGTACTCTGGCTCAGCGTCACCGCCTGAGATGCGTTGGCAACGGTGCGCGTGGCGCGCGTGTTTTCCACAGGAACTCCGTTGAGCGCCACGACAGAGGAGATGGTATAGGGGAAAACGATCCCTTCACCCGTCGCCTGCGCTACGCCACGGTAGTAGATTTCGTACAGACCCGGCGTCAGGATGCTGATTTCCGAGGGCTGAGACGTACGCGCGATGGCGTTTCCCACAAGCATGGTGTGAGACGCGAGCGAGATGGGCGTGTTGGCGGCGGCAAGCTGCTGCGGGGCGGTGCTTTCAGCCATCAGGCTGGAGGAAAGAACAGTGCCGCCGGTGGGGCCAGTGGGACCGGTGGGCCCTGTAGGACCGGTGGGGCCGGTTTCGCCTGTGGCACCGGTGGGGCCCGTTGCGCCGGTTGCTCCTTCCGCACCTGCGGCTCCATCTGCGCCGGTCGCGCCGGTGGGCCCTGTGGGACCGGTAGCACCCGTTGCACCGTCCGTACCGGCAAGACCTTGCGCACCTACTGCGCCGTCTGCGCCGGTGGGGCCAGTGGGACCGGTGGGCCCTGTGGGACCCGTAGGGCCGGTTTCACCAGTCGCGCCCGTTGCGCCGGTGGGACCGGTTGCGCCATCTGCGCCAGTGGGACCAGTAGGGCCGGTGGGGCCGGTCGCGCCAGTCGCGCCATCCGCACCGGTGGGACCGGTTGCACCTGTCGCGCCGTCGGTACCCGCACGGCCTTCCGCGCCGGTGGGGCCGGTGGGACCGGTGGCGCCCGTTGCGCCGGTAGCTCCGCCGGCGGGACCGGTTTCACCTGTGGGACCCGTGGGACCGGTGGGACCGGTTGCACCGGTCGCGCCAGCGAGGCCGGTGGCGCCCGTCGCGCCCGTCGCGCCGGTGGGACCGGTGGGACCCGTTTCGCCGCCGGAAGGACCGGTGGGACCTGTGGGGCCCGTAGGTCCCGTTGGGCCGGGGGTACAGATCACCCTCGAAGGACAGCAGGAGCTGGAACAGGAGGAACAGGAAGAGCAGGAGGACGAATACGGAAAGCGCGGCTGATCAACCGGGCGAAAAGCCGATGAAGCATCCGTACAGGAGGCCGAGCGCGCAAATGTGTCTGGCCCGCAGGCAACAAATCCACTTTGCGATGCCCTCCCAGAGGGCGCGTTGAAGATGGCCATGCAATCACCTTTTTCTGATGAAGTGGGCAGAATGGCTCCGCCCCTTCATAACGTATGTGTAAACGACGTGGAAGGTGAGGGATTGGATGGCCGAGATCAGCCTGTGTATGATTGTCCGGGACGAACGCGAAACGCTTGCCCGCTGTTTGGACAGCGTAAAGGAGGCGGTGGATGAAATCATCATTGTGGATACCGGCTCAAAGGATGAGACGCGGGAGATTGCCCAGCGCTATACGCCGCATGTGTACGGCTTTTTCTGGAAGGATGACTTTTCCGCCGCACGTAACGAATCGTTTGCGCATGCAACCCGTGATTTTCTCATGTGGCTGGATGCTGACGACGTGGTGGAGAACGCGGAGGCTCTGGTGCGTTTCAAGCGGGACGTGCTGGATGGCCTTGACGTGGTGATGGCTCCCTATCATGTGGCTTTTGACGCGCAGGGAAATCCTACCTTTACCTATTATCGGGAGCGAATTCTGCGCGCGGGAATGGGCTTTCGCTGGGAGGGAGCCGTGCATGAGGCCATTGCTCCGCGGGGGCGAATCGGCTATGCGGATTTTGTGGTGCGGCACGAAAAGCTGCGCCCGGGCAAGCCGGGGCGCAACCTGCGAATCTATGAAAAGCTGCGGAAGGAGGGACACCCGTTCAATCCGCGTGAGCGCTTTTATTATGGTCGTGAGCTGGCGTCGGCCGGCCGCATGGAGGAGGCGGCGCGCCAGCTGGACAGCGTGATTGAGGACGAAGCGGCCTGGATTGAAAACCGGATTGAGGCCTGCGCAGGACTGGCGGACTGCCTGGACCGTCTGGGGGACACATCGGGCGCGATGCGCGCATTATGCCGTAGCCTGGCCCTGGACCGGCCCCGCGCCATGATTGCCTGCGCAATGGGGAGAAGGTTTCTTGAAGCCGGCAACCTGCATGCCGCCCGGTTCTGGTATGAGGCGGCGCTGTCGGCAAAGGAGAACGAAAAGTCGGGTGCGTTTATCCAGCGGGACCACAGCGGACGGATTCCGTTGTTGCAGCTGTGCGTGATTCATGACCGGCTGGGGGAACGGGAGGTGGCATGCGCCTACAACGAGCAGGCCGCGCTGCTGTGTCCGGACGACGAAGCGGTGCGACAGAACCGGCGTTATTTTGAGCGCCTGGGCATTCGCAAAAAAGGAGAGTAGAGAATGGGGGAGGAACACCGTTCCTCCCCCTCAGCCTGTCTGCATGATTTCTTCACGCAAAAGTTCGATGGCGTGCTTTTCAACGCGCGATACATAGGAGCGCGAAATCCCGAGCATGGCAGCGATCTCGTGCTGCGGATGCATCACGCCGTCCTTGAGGCCGTAACGCAACGTAATGACAAGGCGCTCCCGCTCGGGCAGGCGGGGCAGCGCCCTTCGCACGCGATCCAGCGTCACGCGGCGGCGCACCTCGTCCTCCACCATGTCCGGGGGCGTCCCCAGCAGGTCGGCAAAGGATACGGCGTTGCCGTCGCGGTCGGTGCCCAGCGGCTCATCCAGGCTGATGTCGGCCTGCTGCTTGCGGCTTTGGCGCAGGCTCATGAGGATTTCATTCTCGATGCATCGCGCCGCGTAGGTCGAAAGCGAGGTGCCCGTGCGCATGTCATAGCTTCGTACCGCTTTGATCAGGCCCACCGAACCGATGGAAATCAGGTCGTCAAAGGTACAGCCGGGTACCTTGTACTTTCGCGCTATATGCACGATCAGGCGCATGTTGTGCTCCACCAGCATTTGGCGGGCGGTTTCGTCGCCCTCGCGCATGCGCAGCAGTGCCGCCCGTTCTTCCTCCGGGCTCAGCGGCTTGAGAAAGCTCTGCCGTCCGGACAGATACCCCAGCAGAAAAAGACAATCCTTGATGATCCAGAACAGAAACGCTGATATCAATGTACATCCCCTCCTGGGGGAGCGTATGCGCGGGGGAGGGATGCGCATGCGAATGGCGTTCGGATTCAAAAAAGTCTGCTTATGCCGGCCCTCTCCGCCAAGATGTGTTTTCCCGCCGCATGGACACGGTTGGGAAAAGCCATGCAAGAAGCTTTAGCCGAATCAGGTTGTTGATTTTTCCATATATCGGCGGATTTGGATTTCGTCCGCAAAGAAATGAAACTTCAAAATTTTGCTAAGAAGGCTGGCTGATTACCACTCAGCTTTGATCGCCCTCCAGGAGACGCTGAAATACGTTGATCAGATTCAGCGCCGAATGCGAAAGCCGGTGCTGGCTGGCATAAACGGCAGAATACGTGCGTGTGGAATCAATGCCGCAGATGCGGTAAAAGCGGGGTTCATGTAAATGCCGGTGCATCAGCACCTTGGGCAAAAAGCCAACGCCGATGCCATGCGCCACCAGCATGCATACCGTATCCCAGCTGGTTGATTCGTAAATGACATTGGGGGTAATGGAAAAATGGCGAAAAATCCGCCGGCTCATCATGGAAAACTTGAGGCTTGGCACCAACTCCACAAATGGTTCATTCCTTAGCAGTCCCAAATCCAGATAGGGGGTGCCGCCTGAGGGAACAGCGTGTGCGTTGACGGGATGGGTGGGTGGTACCGCGATCATAATTTCTTCCATATAAATAGGACGATAGGTCAGCCCCTCACGCGTTGGTTCCGCGGGGATAAAGCACAGATCCAGATCTCCGTCCAGAACACGTTGCTCCAGCTCGGTGGAGGACTGTTCTACAATGTTCAGCCGGATGTGAGGGTGGTTCGCTCGGTAATAGGGCAGCAATAGCGGAAGATAATATTTGCTGTAAAACGGCGAAATGCCAAAGCGTAGCGTTTCCGCCCGTCCGCTGGCGAGGCTGGCAACCTGCCCCACCAGTTCCTTGCGGGCAGTAAGCAATGCGCGCCCTTCCCTGACAACAATGGCGCCAGCCGAGGTGAGGGTCATCGTGCTGCCCGTGCGCACAAAAAGTGGCGTTCCCAGTTCCTGCTCCACTTTGGAAAGATATTGACTGAGCGCAGGCTGACTGATAAAGAGGTTTTTGGCAGCTTGAGAAATAGTTTGTGCCTCACTGATGGCGCAGATGTATTCCAACGCTTTAAAATCCATGATGTCCCTCCTTATAGGCACGCAAACATATAAGAAAAAATTATATCATCATTCTACCTTGATATTTGACGGAAAGCAATACATGTGTCAAAATATACGCAGAAACAGGTAGCAAAAAATAATTTGCTGGCAATGATATAAGCAATATGGATAATGCTGCAAGGAGGTAACTATGAAAACGGGTATGAAACGGCGAGTGGCACAAGAAGCCAGAGGCGTGGCATGGACGCTGCCGGCACTTGTATTTTTGATCCTCTTTACGCTCTATCCTATGGCAAATGCCTTTGTAACCAGTTTTTACAACTGGAATTTGACGGGACGAAAAAAATACATTGGGACTTATAACTATCAAAAGCTTTTTGGCAGCGCCGAGGTGTACGAAACCATCTGGCGTACGGTGCAGTATGCGCTGATTGTTCTGCCTTTTACGTTGGTGCTGGGCTTTATACTGGCGCTGATGCTCAAACGCACCTCCCGGCTGAACGTGCTGTTTCGTACGCTGCTGTTTACACCGCGCGTATCGAGCATGGTAGCCATTTCGGTGGTGTGGATGTTTATCCTCAATCCCCAGTACGGCCTGCTCAACAGTGCACTGGGAATGCTGGGGATTCCGCCGGCAAGATGGATTAACGAACCCGCCACCGCTCTGCCATCATTGGCTGCCATCACGATATGGCGCATGCTGGGATACAGCACCGTGGTCTATCTGGGAGGTATTCAGAACATCTCCGAGGACGTTCTGGAGGCTGCCACCATCGACGGGGCCAACGGCATTCAGGCAGTGTGGCATATTACAGTGCCCCTGGTTTCTCCTACGACATTCATGCTGCTGATTCTCAACTCCATTGAAGTTTTGAAAATGTTTACCACCATCAACGTTATGACCGACGGCGGCCCGGCCAAAGCAACCCAGAACCTGGTGGTCATGCTCTATGAGTACGCCTTCCGGCGTTATCAGCTTGGATATGCCAGCACGATTGCGGTGGTGCTGTTTGTGCTGATTCTTGCAATCAATCTGGTGCAGATGGCGCTGGAACGTTTTGTCAACTACGATACTTGAGGAGGTGGAGGAAAAATGAAGCATACTGCGCGCTACAAAACGTGGGAAGCTTTCCGTATTTTTGTGCTGGCAGTGATATCGCTGATCGTGGTGTTCCCCTTTTTCTGGATGATTATTTGCTCGTTTAAATCCTCCTCGGAAGTGTTGAGCAAAAATTCTTTCTGGCCTTCCGTGTGGCATGTGGAAAACTATGCGCTGGCTTGGGGCCGCGCTCGCTTTGACATCTACTTTCGAAACAGCACGCTCATGGCTTTGGCCAGTGTGGCGGGTCAGCTGATTACCAGCTCCATGGCCGCCTATGCCTTTGCCAAGCTGAAGTTCAAATTAAGCAAGCCGCTGTTTATGGTGTTCCTTTGCTCGATGATGATTCCGCTGGAAGCCACCATCGTTTCCAACTATCTGACACTTTCAGCCATGGGACTGATGGACACGTTCTTTGCCGTTATATCCACGTCCATTGTAAGCGTGTTTGGCGTGTTCCTGCTTCGGCAATTTTACATGACCATTCCCGACGCCCTGCTGGAGGCCGCCCGTATCGATGGCGCCAGCGAGGTACAGTCCTTCGTGCGCATCATCCTGCCGCTGGGCAAAAGCGCCATGGCCACCATTGCGATCATCGGCTTTATCGGCAGCTGGAACAGCTACCTGTGGCCGCTTATCATTACCAACAGCATGGAGCTGCGCACTGTGCAGACGGGCCTGCGCGCCATGATGACGCTGGATGTGGGCGTTGAATGGCAGCAGCTCATGGCAATGTCTACACTGATTACCGTGCCTACGATCATCCTGTTTGTGGCGCTGCAGAAGTACTTTGTGCAGGGAATTACAAAGGTGGGCATCAAGTAGGGAATCTTTAGCGCCATGCGCTTGAGAAAAATTTATTATTGGGAGGTTTTGTTTCATGAAAAAGCTGCTTTCTCTGATCCTGGCACTGATGCTGCTGCTGAGCCTGTGCGCTTCGGCTGCGGCGGAGGAAACGATCACGTTGGATTTCTGGGTACGCACCAGCGATGATTTTTCTTCGGAAATCGCTGCGTTCGAGGCCGCCAACCCCGGTATCAAAATTAACCAGGTGCAAGTTGGCGAGAACTATGACGATTTGGTGGCCAAATACAATGCTGCTATTGCAGCTGACAATCTGCCGCAGGTGGGCATGGTGGGACAGCGGCACGGCATTCCCCAGTTCTATGATGCCGGAAAGCTGATTCCCATTGAGAACTATATGACCCAGGAAGAGCAGGATGACGTAATCGACGGTTTCTGGGTGCGCTATACCTACAATGGCGTTCGCCTGGCCGTTCCCTTCCAGAGCAGCATGCCCATGCTGTATTACAACTAGACGATGCTGGAGGAGCTTGGCCTTGAGGTGCCTACCACCTTCACCGAA
Organism: uncultured Eubacteriales bacterium; assembly: GCA_900540045.1. Classification (GTDB taxonomy): domain Bacteria; phylum Bacillota; class Clostridia; order Christensenellales; family Aristaeellaceae; genus Limiplasma; species Limiplasma merdipullorum. The sequence goes on from UQEF01000020.1 coordinate 32,833, forward strand.
ATGATCGAAACGGCGAAGAAGGCTGTCAAGGACGTGGACGGCGACGGTGCGACGGATATCTACGGCTTCAATATGGCTGCCGACACCCCCTGGTATGTGCAGCCGCTGGTGTGGTGCTTCGGCGGGACCATCATTGACGAAAATGGCAATGCCAATGTAAACACCGAGGAAATGAAGCAGGTGCTCAGCCTCTTTGGCCAGATGGTCAAGGATGGCGTGATGCCCGCCAACCAGCACGCCACCGCCCAGACGGACTTCACAAACGGCAACGTGCTGTTCTTCTTCACCTCCTGCGCTTCCAAGAGCAACATTGAAAACGCGGTGGGCGACAACTTCGAGTACAACATGGCGTTCTTCCCCGGCGAAAAGGAACTGAACGTATGCATCGGCGGCAATGGCCTGGCCATCTTTGCTTCCACCGAGGCGGAGCAGGAAGCGTCTGCGCGCTTCATCAAGTACCTGATTTCGCCCGAAGGAATCAGCCAGTCCTCCTTGGAAAAGGGCTATATGCCTTTCACCAACAGCCAGTTTGCCAGCGAACTGATCCAGAGCCGCATGGAGGACCCCATCTGGAAGACCGTGCTGGATCAGGTGCAGTATATTCAGGGCCAGAACATTCACCCCGCCGATTCCACCATCTGGAATGAAACGATGGCCCTGCTGTCGGAGATCGAAGCGGACCCCGACATGGATATTGGCGCTGCATTGGAGGAAATGCAGGCTGAAATCGATGAATTTATGATGTTGTATTAAGCCGTGAACGGCGCACGCCGTCCCGGTGGCAAAAGGAGCAATACACTATGCCGGTGGTAAACTACGCGCATAGGGGAGCCAGCGAGTACTTCCCTGAAAATACGCTGCGATCGTTCTACGCAGGGCTGGAGATGCGCGCGGACGGAATAGAAACGGATATTCAGCGTACATCGGACGGGGTGCTGGTGTTGCACCATGACGATACGTTGGAACGTGTAGCAGGCGAAAAGGGGTGCATTGCGGACTATACCTATGCACAACTGCTGGAAATGGACTTCGGAGCCTTTAAAGGAGAACGCTTTGAGGGAGAAAGAATTGTAACGCTGGATACCTTTTTAATGCATTTTGGCCGCAAAAAGCTGCAACTGGCGCTCGAGATTAAACAACCCGGTGTGGAGGCTCAAACGCTGCAATGCATAAACGCCAATGGATGCCGTGACAAGGTGACGCTTACTTCTTTCTTCTGGGAGTGCATGGAGGCTGTGCGAGGATTAGACGAAGACATTTCTGCCGGCTATCTTACCCAGAGCATCACGCCGCAGATACTGGACGATCTGGAACGCCTGCATATCCGCCAAATTTGCCCCAGAGTGGATCTGGTAGATGAAAAGGATATGGCACTGGCTCGTGCCAGAGGTTTTTCGGTGCGCTTTTGGGGCGTAAAGGATGAGACGTATATGCGTCGCGCCTTGGCGCTTAACGGCGACGGCATGACGGTGAACTTCCCGGACAAGCTGACGGCCGCGCTCGGAAAATAATCTGGCGGGATATTCGTACAACCGCCTTTGTGCGGGAGACCGTATTCGGGACAACACCAAAAGAATTTTGGGGGGGCGTGTTGCAGAAAGCAATTTCTGCGGCACGCCCTTTTTGCAAACAAATCAAGAGAAAAACGGCAACATAGCGTCAAA
>UQEF01000021.1 GCA_900540045.1 uncultured Eubacteriales bacterium
AAGTAGGTACTTTCATACGGATCGAAAAAAACCAATAATCCGAACCCATCTCCTATCGGAAACAAGTTCGGATTATATTGGTTTGGTGCCGGTGGTGGGACTCGAACCCACACGGGGGATTAGCCCAACGGATTTTGAGTCCGTCACGTCTGCCAATTCCATCACGCCGGCACGTATTGGGTATTATACCATACTTCCGGGGAGGAGGCAATACCCCGGCCGGGGTTTTTGCGGGGCGGTTTTCTCCGCCTGCGCCGCTCACCCGTCCTGCCGCCGCTTTTCCATCACGAAGTTCGTCATCCGCACGCCGCGGCGCTCCACCCGCTGCTCCCGGATCACGCGGTACCCCCTGGCCTCAAAAAACGGCCGGGCCGTGATGGAGGCGTGGGTGGTGATCAAGGGCGCGTCCACCGCCCGCTCCAGCCGGTCGCAGAGCGCCGTGGCGATGCCCTGCCCCTGGCGGTCCCTGTGCACGTACAGCCGGTCGAGGTAGCCCGTGCCGTCGATATCCCCGAAGCCCACGATAAGGCCCTCGCCCCCCACCGCCACCAGCGAATGGTGCGCCAGCAGGGATCGGTTCCAGCGGTCCCGGTCCGGCGCGCCATCGGCCCAGGCGTCCAGCTGCTCCGGGGAATAGTCGGCGGCGTTCACCGCGTGCACCGTATCATAAAACAGCGCCGTGATCTGCGAAAGGTCATCCGGCTCATACCTGCGTATCCGCATGCGGCATTTCCTCCTTTGATGCACGCGGCTGCGCGCTTTTCCGCTGCTTCCGTGGCAATGGGGGCAGCACCTTCACACGCTTGAAGCGCTTAAGTTTTTTGCGTACATATTCCTCCGCCAACGGCAAATCGGCCAGCGGGCAGCGCATAGCCAGCACCTGCCAGTACCGGGGATGGAAAAACAGCAACGTTGCCCCCTCACGCCACACGCGCACCCGGCGGATGCTCTCCCAGGGCAGTGTCACGCGCCGAACCAGCATAAGCCCTTCCAGCGGCGGACGGTCGTCCCCGGCGGCAAGCCGCTCAACAGCCTCCGGTGTGGTGAAGCGCGCATACAACCGAAGCGCGCCGCATCCCTCCGGCATGTAGATGCGTGCATGCACCCCCTGCCGGTCCATGACGAAGTGCGCGCGCTCCGGGCCGCGAAGCAGCAGCACCGCCAGCAGCGCCAGCAGCATCCCTGCCAGCACCCCAAGCATCACCCACAAAAACCCCTGCTGAAACAGTGCCGCCACGCCCGCCGCCCCGGTGGCCGAGGCCTCAGCCATCAGCACGGCTCCCAGTGCCACCAGCCATGCCGGCAGTGCTACGCGCAGCACATCGTTCCAGGAAAACCAGTCCGTCACAGGGGTTCGGATGATGCCGAAGGACAGCTGCTCCCCGGTTTTGGGGAGCCTTCCCCCGCAGTAAGGACAGCTTTCGCCAAGGGGCGTTTCCGTACGGCATTTACGGCAATAATTGACCAGCGGCATGGGCCACGACCTTTCCGTTTTTTGGGATGCATGCCCACGCGCCCGGCGGGCATGCTTTTTAATGAGGTGATCGCAATATGGATATTTACCCCACTCTGCGGGACTTGATCGAAAACGACCCCGCCAGCCGGCAGCTCTTTAGCCGTCTGCCGCCCGACGCGCAGGTGGCGCTGCAGGAGCAGCGGCAGGAGATCCGCACCTATGCGGACCTGGAGCGCGCGGCCGCAAGTTTTGAGCGCCGCGGGCGCGGCTGGTAGGCAATTTGGCGGCCGGCAGCTCATAGGCTGTAGGGACATCACCCCGAAAGGAGAACCTCTATGGCCGAACAAAACGGTACCACCACAGGCAAATGCGCCGAAGAATACGTCGTCAAGCGTGGCGACAGCTTCTACCTGATCGCGCACAAGCTGGGCGTGCCCCTGCGCGACCTGCTGGCCGCCAACCGCGACATCCACCCCGCCCGCCTGATGGTAGGCGACGTGCTGTGCGTGCCCCGCGAGGAGGACGATTCCCCGCAGGCGGGCGGGCTGGGCGGCTCCGGCACGACCCAGACCACGCAAGCCACCGGCACGGCTCCGTCCACCGGCACAACCCAGACCACCCAGGCCACCGGCACGGCTCCGTCCACCGGCACGACCCAGACCACCCAGGCCACCGGCGCGGCTCCGTCCACCGGCACGACCCAGACAACCCAAGCCACCGGCACGACTCCGTCCACCGGCACGACCCAGACCACGCAAGCCACCGGCACGGCTCCGTCCACCGGCACGACCCAGACAACCCAGGCCACCGGCGCGGCTCCGTCCACCGGCACGACCCAGACAACCCAGGCCACCGGCATGACCCAGACCACGCAGGTCACGGGCACTGTTCAGGCTACCGGCACGACCCAGGCCGTCCAGCCGACCTGCATGACCGGCCAGATCGCCCCGGATACCACCCTTTCCTGCACCGAGGACGAACAGTGGACCGTGCAGAAGGGGCAGACCGTATCCGACCTGCAGCTGCGCGGGCTGGTGAGCCGCCACACGCTGGAGACGGCCAACCCCGGCGTGGACTTCGAAAATCTGCGCGTGGGCCAGAGCGTGTGCATCCCCAAGGACAACGTGCCCTGCGAGCTGCCGGAAACCTATACGCTGGCCGCCACCGAAACGCTGGAGGCCGTGGCCATGCGCTTCAACCTGCCCGTGGCCAGCCTGCTGCGCGCCAATCCGTGCCTGGCCCCGCAGGACTTTGAAGGGGGCGTCACGGTCATTCTGCCAAGGTAAACGCTCACCCGGCCTCGCGGATGAGACGGGCCACCAGCCGCTCGATATGCTGCCGGGCGGCCTGCGCGGAGAGCAGCTCGTCCTCCGGGGCGGGCGGCTCGTCGCCCATGAGGCCCACGAACTGGCTCACCTTCAGGCCCAGCGCGTCCTGCATGTCCTGATCGCTTCCGCCCTGGGACACCAGATAATAGCACAGGATGGAGTCCGTCTGGCCCATGCGGTGGGCGCGGTCCTCCGCCTGGCTGTGCACGGCGGGCGACCAGTCCAGCTCGCCAAAGACCACGCAGCTGGCGCGCTGCAGGTTCAGGCCCGCCGCCGCGCGCAGCGACAGGCAGCACAAATTCGTACGCCCCGCCATGAAGCGCTCCACCGAGCGCTCTTTCATGGCGGGCGTTTCGCGTCCGGTGATGAAGGCCGGCGAATACGCCTTAAGCTCCTTTTTGTACAGGTCCATCACCTGATGATGATGGGCGAAGAGCAGCACCCGCTCGCCCGCGTCCAAAAGCGCGCGCACAAACTGCGCCACGTAGGGCGCCTTGGCCATGCCGGTGGCCTGCCGCTCGCCGCTCTCCACCGCCATCTTCCACAGGGCGCGCTGGGAGGGGGCGGCCGCCTCGTCGCTTTTCAGCCGGGCCAGCGTCTCGCGCACGGGCTGCATCAGGCGGCGATACACCGCGTCGTCGCTTTCCACGGGCATGACCAGCCGGCGCTTGGGCGGCAGCTCCGTGAGCACGTCGCGCTTGGTGCGCCTGAGCATGAGGCCCTCCTCACGCAGTTTTTCGCCCAGCAGCTCCGGCTTGGCCACGATCTGATTTCCGTAGCCGTAGCACCATTCGCGCGTGAAGCTCTCGTAATCGCCCAGAAAATGAAAGTCCAGTATGTTGACGACGTTCCAGATCTCCGCGCCGCGGTTGTAGATGGGCGTGCCGCTGAGGCCCACCACACGGCGGGCCGCCCCGGCCAGCAGGCTTGCGGCGGAGTATTTCTCGGTGCCGCTGTTGCGCAGCTCCTGAATTTCGTCAAAGATCACGGTGGGGATGGCGCATTCGGGCAGCGCCTCCTTCCAGCCGCGCAGAAGCAGGTAGTGCATCAGGTAGATATCCGCCGGGGGCAGGGCGTAGGGCTTGAGGCCGCGGATCACATGCACCGACAGGGGGCTTCCGTCCGGGCGGCGCACGAAGCGCGCGATCTCGTTTTCCCAGTTGCGAAGCAGGTGCGGCGGGGCCACCACCAGCGCCGGATACGCGCCCGTCTGCGCCAGCATCGCAAGCGCCTGCACCGTTTTGCCAAGGCCCATCTCGTCGGCCAGCAGCGCCCGGTCCGTGCGCAGAAGAAACGCCAGCCCCTCCTGCTGAAAGGGCGTCAGCGTGCCGGTAAAGACCGACGGGCTGGGCTCCACGCGCTCGGGCATCCGCCGCGCCGTCTCGCGGCGCACCACGTATTCCCGCGCGTCGGTCAGCGCCTGCTCCCAGCGCTCCCGGTCCGCGGCGCGCACGGCCAGCGGATAGCGCAGCATCAGCCAGTTGAGGTCTCCCACGATGCGCCGGTGCGCCGGGAAGCGGGCCTCGCCCCGGCGGCCGCTCTCCGACCCCGGAAACAGCCGCTTGCACAGCTCCGTCACCCCGGGATCGCCCCGGACCACCCAGCAGTCCCGCCGCCGGTTGTAGGTGAGGGTGCCGTAGGTGCGGTGCGCGCCGCCCTCCTCCGGCTGCGCGCCGTCCGTGTCCAGAAGGTAGGGCGGAATCAGCGAAACATCGTCGTTCACGGCAGCGACACCCCCCACAGGCGGTTCAGCGCCACCCCGCGCACGGGCTTGCCCCGCAGCCGGCCGGGCAGCGGCACCGCACGCTCGGTCAGCACCACCAGCGCCGCCACGCCCTCGCAGGCGGCATAGCGGTCCAGCTGGCGGCGCAGAGCGGCGGGGTCGGGCCGGCCCTTCTTGATCTCCACGCCCACGCCGCCCACCAGATAGTCGATGCGGCAGCCGGGGGCGAGCAGGGCCTCATGCACCGCGGGCAGGCCCGCGGCGCGCAGGCATTCCCCCACCCGCAGGTGAAGGTCCGCCTCATAGGGCGCAAAGGGAGACCTGAGCGTGCCCAGCGCGTCCAGCACCCTGTCCAGCATGCCCCGGCCTCCCTTCCCTGATGCTCCGCATGTCGAAAAAGCTTGCCTCCGGCGATCTTTTCCGCCGGATGATTAAGAAATGTTTACCTCCGCCCGCCAGAATCGGACGATATGAATTCTCTTTGGAGGTGATGAAGGGAAGCGTGCACCCGCAAGGCGCACGCTTCCCTCCAGCGTCCTACAGTTCGATACGCTTATTCTGCCGGCTCTCGCGGTACATCACGAACCGGCGGCCGATGCACTGCACGGGCTCGGCGTGCACGCGGGCGCACAGCTCCTCCAGCGCCTCGCGGGCGGTGAGCTCGCAGCCCTGCTGCACGGCGCACTTGATCAGCTCGCGCGCCTCCAGCGCGTCGTAGGCCTCCTTGACGGTGTTGTCGGTGATGCCTTCCTTGCCGATGTAGAGAATGGTGTCGAGGGTATTGGCCATGCCGCGAAGGCTGGCGCGCTGTTTGCTGGTAAGCATGACGTACTCCTTATTCGATGAAGTCAAATTCCATGTCGCCGATGGAAACGGTGCTGCCCTCGCCCGCGCCCTTGTCGCGCAGGGCCTGGATGATGCCGCGGTCGCGCAGCGTGCGGTGGAACCAGTTGAGGCTTTCCTCGTCGTCGAAGTTGACGCTGTCCACAAAGCGCTGCATGGCCGCGCCCTCCACGTAGAAGGTGTTGTTCTCGCGGCGGATGGTGAAGCCGTCGTCCGGGAGGACATGGCTCTCCTCCGCCTCCTCGGCCTCGAACACGCGCGGCGGCGGAAGCTCCCCAAGGAGCTGAACCACCCGGTCCAGCAGCGCGTCGAAGCCGCGGTTCTGCGCGGCGCTGACGGGGAACGCCTCGTAGCCCAGTTCCTCAAACGCCTGCTTCAGGCGCTCGATCTCGCCGTCCTCGTAGATGAGGTCGCACTTGTTGAGCACCACCAGCTGGGGGCGGCCCTCCGGCTCGCCGTACCTGGCCAGCTCCTCATTGATGATGCGGAAATCCTCCAGCGGGTCGCGCCCCTCGCTGCCGGAGGCGTCCACCACGTGGAGCAGCAGCCGTGTGCGCTCCACGTGGCGCAGAAAGTCATGCCCCAGGCCCACGCCCTCGCTGGCGCCCTCGACGAGGCCGGGAATATCCGCCAGAACAAACTCGGTTTCGTAGCGCCGGGCGATGCCCAGGTTGGGCGTGAGGGTGGTAAAGTGATAGTTGGCGATCTTGGGCCGGGCGGAGGTGAGCACGGAGAGGATGGTGCTCTTGCCCACGTTGGGGAAGCCCACCAGCCCCACGTCCGCGATGGTTTTCAGCTCCAGACGGAACACGTGCGCCTCGGTGCGGATGCCGGGCTTGGCGAAGTTGGGGGCCTGACGCGTGGGCGTGGCGAAGTGCTGGTTGCCAAAGCCGCCCTGCCCGCCGCGCAGGAGCACCTTGCGCTCGCCCGGCCGGCTCATGTCGGCCACCACAGCCCCGTCCTCCTCGCGCAGGAACACCGTGCCCACCGGCACCTTGATGATCAGGTCCTGCCCGCGCTTGCCATGGCAGCGCCCGGCCGCGCCGTCCGCGCCGTTTTCAGCCAGATACTTGCTGTGGAAGCGAAAATCCAGCAGCGTGTGCATGTTGGGGTCGGCATAGAGGACGACGTTGCCGCCGTTGCCGCCGTCGCCGCCGTCCGGGCCGCCGTTCTGCACGAATTTCTCCCGGTGGAACGACACGCAGCCGTTGCCCCCGTTGCCTGCCTTGGCGGTGATTTTGACCCGGTCCACAAAAGACGCCATGTGCTCTGCTCCTTCTTTTATTACAATCCTTGCGCGTTTCCTACGCCTGCGCCGCGCCGCCCTTTGCCGCCCGGCGCGCGGGCGCAGGGGTCGTCACCGCGCCGCCCGCGGCCCTCGCCGCCTTGCACAGCGGCCGGAGCGCGCAGGTGCCGCACTCGGGGCCCCGCGCGTGGCATACGCGCCGCCCATGGAAGATCAGCCAATGGTGCGCGGCCACCCAGTCCTTTTTGGGAATGGCCTTCTGCAGCTGGCGCTCGGTCTCCTCGACGGTCTTGGCGTCGGCCAGCCCCAGCCGGTTGGACACGCGGAACACGTGCGTATCCACCGCGATGGTGGGCACGCCGAAGGCGTTGGCCAGCACGACGTTGGCGGTCTTGCGCCCCACGCCGGGCAGCGCGGTGAGCGCCTCCATGGTGCCGGGCACCTCGCCGCCGTGGTTTTGCATGATGAGGCGGCAGGCGGAGACGATGTTGGCGGCCTTGGTCTTGAAGCCGCAGCTCTTGACCATCGGGTACACGTCCTCCACGCTGGCGGCGGCCATGTCGCGCACCGTGGGGTAGCGCTCAAAGAGCGCGGGCGTCACCTTGTTGACCTGCTTATCGGTGCACTGGGCCGAGAGCATCACGGCCACCAGCGTTTCGTAGGGGTTGCGGAAGTGCAGTTCGGGCCCCGCGTCGGGATACAGCGCGCGAAGCCCTTCCAGAATGGCCTTTTTGCTGATTCGCATGGGGGGTGCGGCTTCCTTTCTCGTATCGTCCTGATGCGCCGCGACGGCGGGCACCGTGTTATTGTACAGGATAACGCGCGGGGTTGCAAGTGCCGCGCCGCTTACGCGTCCCAGTCGCAGCCCGCGGTCAGCCGGCGGGCCAGCACCTCCAGCCCCTCGCGGTCGCTTTCGTCAAAGCGGCCGGGCAGCGGGCTGTCCACGTCCAGGACGCCCAGCAGCCTGTCCCCGTCAAGCAGCGGCACCACGATTTCGCTGCGGGAGGCCGCGTCGCAGGCGATATGGCCGGGAAAGGCGTGCACGTCCCCGACCACCTGCGTGCGCCTCTCGCGCGCCGCCGCGCCGCACACCCCGCGCGAAAGCGGGATACGCACGCACGCCGGCATGCCCTGGAACGGCCCCAGCACCAGCATGCCCTGTTTGTAAAGGTAGAATCCCGCCCAGTTGAGATCGGGCAGGGCCTGATAGATCAGCGCGGCCGCGTTGGCCAGGTTGGCCAGGGCGTCCCGCTCGCCCTCCATCAGCGCGGCCAGCTGGCCGCCAAGCAGGCGGTAGCACGCCCCCTTGTCCCGCGGGTATTCCGTCCGCCGCCATGCCGCCATGCGCCTCGCCTCCCGTCCTCTTTTCTCCCGGCACAGTATACCACAAAACATCGGTTTCAGCATCCATGTTTCCGGGTAGAATACATCCGGTACGCACATTCAAAGGAGGAATGACCATGGCGCTTGATCCCACCGCTCTTTTCAACCTCAGCTACGGCCTGTATGTGCTGACCGCCCGTGAGGACGGCCGCGACTGCGGCTGCATCGTCAACACCGTTACACAGCTGACCGAGAACCCCACGCGCATCGCCGTCAGCGTCAACAAGCAGAATTTTACCAACGAGGTCATCCAGCGAACGGGCGTCTTTAACGTCAGCGTCCTGACCGAGGCGGCCACGATGGACCTGTTCCGTCACTTCGGCTTCCAGAGCGGCCGCGACGTGGACAAATTCGCCGGCCGGGCCGACCCCGTGAGCGAGAACGGCCTGCGCTATATCGGCGGCCCTGCCAACGCCCTGATTTCGGGCAAGGTGGAGCAGGCCATCGACTGCGGCACCCACATGCTCTACATCGCGCTGGTCACCGAGGCCCGCAAGCTCTCCGACGCGCCTTCCATGACCTACGCCTACTATTTCGCCAACGTCAAGCCCAAGCCCCAGCCCAAGCCCGCCGAAAAGCCCCGGCGCGGCTTCGTGTGCCGCATCTGCGGCTATTTCTACGAAGGCGACGAGCTGCCCCCGGACTTCATCTGCCCCCTGTGCAAGCACGGCGCGGCCGATTTCGAGCCCGTGGGCTTCTGATCCCTGCACCCCCTTTGCCCCCCACCGGCGGCAAAGGGGGTTTTCTTAGCGGAAAACCGTCTGTACAAAAGCGGAAAAAACGAATATAATACCCCTGTGTTCCGCTCAAAGGCGGCGATTTTTCCCCATGAGGCAGGAGGTCCAGCGTGCAAGCCGCAAACAAACCCGCGTTCCACAGGCGTTCCATCAAGCCCGAGCGTTTTCTGGCCTTGGGTTTTTTCATCCTGATCGTGGCAGGCGGCTTCGTACTCACTTTGCCCGTCTCCTCCTCCGACGGCCACACCGTGGGCCTGCGGCAGGCGATGTTCACCGCCACCTCCGCCGTGTGCGTCACGGGCCTGACCATCGTGGACGTGGGCGTGGAGCTGTCCTTCTTCGGACAGGTGATTTTGCTTGCGCTCATTCAGGTGGGCGGGCTGGGCTTCATGGCCTTCGCCACGCTGATCATGGTGGCGCTGGGCCGGCGCATCTCGCTGCGGGACCGCATGATCCTGCGCGACGCCATGAACCAGGAGGCGCTCAGCGGCATGGTGCGGCTGACGCTGGCGTTTTTCCTGATCGCGCTGGTGGTGGAGCTCACGGGCGCCGCGCTGCTCATGACCCGCCTCATCCCCCTCTACGGGCCCGCGCGGGGCGTGTGGCAGAGCCTGTTCACGTCGGTCAGCGCGTTCTGCAACGCGGGGTTTGACCTTTTCGGCGGGTACCGAAGCCTGACGCATCTTCAGCACGAGCCCGTGATCCTGCTGACGCTGGGCGGCCTGATCATGGTGGGCGGGCTGGGCTTCCCGGTGATTCTGGAATGCCTGAGAGCGCGCTTTCGCTGGCGCAAGCTCCCCCTGCACGCCAAGCTGGTGCTGACCGTGACCGCCGGGCTGATCGCCTTCGGTACGCTGGCCATCCTGGCGCTGGAGTGGGACAACCCCCGCACGCTGGACGGCGGGCTCACGGTCTGGCAGAAGCTCTACAACAGCCTCTTTCAATCCATCACCTTCCGCACGGCGGGCTTTGCCTCGCTGGACCAAGCGTCCCTGACCGACCCCAGCAAGCTGATCGGCTCGGTGCTGATGTTCGTGGGCACGTCCTCCGCCTCCACGGGCGGCGGCGTGAAAACCACCACGGCCGCTTTGCTGGCGCTGCTGGTTTTGCAGGTGGTGCGCGGGCATGAGCGCATCACGGTCTTCAAGCGCGAAATCTCCGCCGATACGGCGCGCCGGGCCGTGACCATCGTGCTGATTGCGTTTTCGGCCATCTTGATCGCCACGTGCGCTATCAGCGTGATCGAGCACGGACGGGGACACGACTTTCTGGATCTGCTGTTTGAGACGACGTCGGCTTTCAGCACCACGGGGCTGTCCAGCGTGAACACCACCACGCTCACCCCCGCCTCGCAATGGCTGCTGATGCCGCTGATGTATTTCGGCCGCGTGGGTCCGCTCACGCTGGCCTACGCGCTGGCCAACCGTCTGGAAAGCCGCCGCGCCAACCGCGTGCACTATCCCGAGGAAAAGATCATGATCGGCTGACGGGAAAGGATGGATACCCTATGAAAAGCAAGCAGTTTCTGGTGCTGGGCCTGGGTCGCTTCGGCGCCAGCCTCGCCAAGACCCTGTGCGACCTGGGCCAGGAGGTGCTGGCCGTGGACGCCGACGAGGAGCTGGTCAATAACATCGCCCCCTATGTGACGCAGGCCATGCAGCTGGACGCCACGGACGAGACGCTGCTGGCCACGCTGGGCGTGAAGAACTTCGACGCCGCCATCGTCAGCATCGGCCAGAACACGCGCGACAGCATTCTGGTGTGCGTGCTGCTCAAGGAGCTGGGCGCGCCCTACCTGGTGGCCAAGGCCAACGACGACCTGCACGCCAAGGTGCTGCGCAAAATCGGCGCGGACCGGGTCATCTTTCCCGAGCGCGACATGGGCGCGCGGCTGGCGCGGTCCATCATCACGCCCAACGTGCTGGAGCTGATGAACCTGAGCGACGACTATCAAATCATGGAGATCCGCGTGCCGGAGCGCTGGGTGGGCGATACCATCATCGGCGTGAACGTCCGGCGCAAATATGGCGTCAACATTCTGGCCATTCACCGTGCGGACCGCTTTCTGGTATCGCCCGCGCCCGACATGGCCTTCGTGGAAGGGGATACGCTTCTGGTGATGGGCAAGCGAGAGGATATCGAGCGTCTGGACGCATAAGCCCGTCCCCTCCGGCATAGAGCTTACCATACCACGTTTTTTCACGAAGGGAGCGTCAAGCCATGAAACCCACGAAGCCCGGCTATTTCGATCGCGAGGAATGCCGCCCCTTCTATCACCGGGGCGGGGACAACGGCATCCTGCTCGTGCATGGCTTCACGGGCAGCGCGGCGCACATGCGCCCTCTGGCGGACGAGCTGGCCCGGCGCGGGCGCACCGTGCGCACCATCAACCTGCCCGGCCATGCCCAGACCGAGGAGGACATGGGCCGCGCGGACTGGCAGAGCTGGCTTCAGGCCGTCAAGCAGGCGTGCCTGGAGATGATGGGCGAACTGCGCGTATTCACCGTATGCGGCCTTTCGATGGGCGGCGTGCTGGCGCTGATGGCGGCCGAGCAGATGAAGGTGGACGGCTGCGTGCCCATCTCCGCGCCCATGGCGGTGAAAAACCGCTTTCTGCATCTGGCCGGACCTGCCTCGCTATTCATAAAGCGCATCTCCTGGGGCGACCCCGGAAACCGCGCGAGCCTGGTAGACCCGGCCTACGATTTCGGCTACACGGGCTTTCCCACGGCCAAGGGGGCGGATTTGAACCGCCTGATCCGCTTGGCCCGGCAGAACCTGTTCAACCTCACCTGCCCCATCCTGTGCGTGCAGAGCGACGCGGACGAAACCATCTGGAAGGGCAGCGCCGACTGCATTCTGGAGGGCGTAGGCAGCGAGGTGCGGCAAAAGCTGTGGCTGAGCGGCATGCCGCATGTGTGCACCCTTTCCAAAGAGCTGCCCGCCATCGTGGCCGCGGTGGACGCCTTCATGGACCGCGTGGAGGCGGAAAAGGAGGGGTAACGCGGGCCGTTTCGCCTCCCGCTGCACGGGCCGCATGGGCCGATCCGGACACGGGCGTTCCTTCCCTCGCGGAGGAGCGCCCTTTTTCTGTGCGCTTCCTCCCATCCCTTCCAGCCGGCCAGCCTTGCATCTGCCGTGTTCTGTGGTATAATGGTCGTGTGTGTGATTTTGCCATGACGGCTTGAGGGGGCGGCTGTGTGACTTCGACAAGTCCCAGAATAAAAAAACCGGCGCGCACGCTTCTGTGGGTGCTTCTTGACGTGCTGCTTGTCAACGCTTCGTTGTTTCTGGCGCAGGTGGTGCGGTATTCGTCCAATATTTCCTACAGCTTCTTTGAAAATTCCATCCGCCTGGCGCCTGCCATGACGGTCATTTTTCTGCTGGTGTTCTGCGGCTTTGGCATGTACCGCACGATGTGGCAGTACGCCTCCGCAAACGACGTGCTGCGCATCGCCCTGGCCACGCTGGTGGCGTCGCTGATTACCTACCTGTTCTCTCTGGCGGCCAACGCCTTTGTCAGGCCGCAGAACCTGTTCCGGCTGCACCGGATGGTCTACCTGCTGTTTTGGATCATTTCCATGGCGATGGTGGGGGCCTCCCGGCTTTTGTACCGCATTGCGGTCACGCGCGAGCGCTTCGCGCTCCTGTCCACGCCGCGCGACGATGTGCGCCGCGTGATGGTGGTGGGCGCGGGCTGGGCCGGCGCGAGCATCGTGCATGAGATGCAGCGCGGCAGCTACGGCAACCGCGCGCCCGTGCTCGTGGTGGACGACGACCGCATCCGCACCGGCTCGGAACTCAGCGGCGTGCCCGTGGTGCGCGGGTCTGGCAACATTCTCAAGCTCGCCAGCGATTACCGCGTGGATGAAATCATCATCGCCATCGCCACCCCCAAGGGCGATCTCAAGCCCCTCATTGAAAAGTGCCTGGCCACCGGCTGCCGCGTGCGCCGCCTCGCCCCCCTGCAGGAGCTGGGAAGCGACGCCGCCGTGCCCACCGCGCTGGTGCGCGACGTCAACATCGGCGACCTGCTGGGCCGCCCCGAGGAGCAGCTGGACATGACGCCGGTCGCCGCGTTCTTCCGCGGGAAAACCGTGCTCATCACCGGGGGCGGCGGGTCCATCGGCAGCGAGCTGTGCCGGAGGCTTCTGCCGCTGGAGCCGGAGCGGATCATCCTCTATGATATCAGCGAAAACTACATGTATGACCTCTTCAGCGAGCTCAAGCTCCTCTACGGCGACGCGCTCAAGGAAAAGCTCATCCTCTGCGTGGGCTCCATCCGCGACGCGCAGCGCCTGGACGAGATCTTCGCGCGCTACCGGCCCGAGGTGGTGCTCCATGCCGCCGCGCACAAGCACGTGCCCCTCATGGAGGACTGCCCCGACCAGGCGGTGAAAAACAACGTGTTCGGCACGTGGCTGACCGCGCAGGCCGCGGTGCGCCATGGCGTGAAGCGCTTCGTGCTCATCTCCACCGACAAGGCCGTCAACCCCACCAACGTCATGGGGGCGACCAAGCGCCTGGCCGAGATGATCATCGAGGCGCTCAACGCCCAGACCGGGACGGAATTCACCGCCGTGCGCTTCGGAAACGTGCTGGGCTCCCACGGCAGCGTGGTGCCGCTCTTTGAGCAGCAGATCCGCGCGGGCGGGCCGGTGACGCTCACCCACCCGGACATCATCCGCTATTTCATGACCATCCCCGAAGCCGCCTGCCTGGTGCTCAAGGCCGCCAGCATCGCCAGGGGCGGGGAGCTGTTCGTGCTGGACATGGGCCAACCGGTCAAGATCCGCGAGCTGGCTGAGCGCATGATCCAGCTCTACGCCCCGCACGACGGCCGCAAGGTGGAGATCGTATACGTGGGCCTGCGCCCGGGCGAGAAGCTCTACGAGGAGCTGCTGCTCGCGGGCGAGGGCATCGCCAAGACGGAGAGCGAAAAGATTTTCGTGGCCAAGCCCGAGCTGGTGGACAAGCCCACGCTGGACGCCATGCTGGCCCGCCTGAAGCGCTGCCTGGACGAGGGCGGCGATATGCTGGCCTGCCTGCATGAGCTGGTGCCCACCTTCAAGGAGGCCGATCAGGTCAACAGCGCCCGCACCGCTGCTGCCGGGCAGGCCGCCGCCGTATGACCCCGCATGAATCCCTGATGCGGCTGGCGCTGGAGGAGGCCGGGGCCGCCTTCCGCGAGGGCGAGGTGCCCGTGGGCGCGGTCGTGGCGAAGGACGGCCGGCCCGTGGCCCGCGCGCACAACCTGCGCGAGCAGACCGGCGACCCCACCGCCCATGCCGAGCTGCTGGCCATCCGCGAGGCGGCGCGCGTATTGGGCGCGCGGCGGCTGACCGGCTGCACCCTGTATGTGACGCTGGAGCCCTGCCCCATGTGCGCGGGGGCCATGGTGATGGCCTGCCTGGACCGCTGCTATTTCGGCGCGCGCGACGCGCGTCAGGGCTGCTGCGAAAGCGTGTACGCCCTGCCCGGCGATCCCGCGTTCTATCACCGGCTGCCCTGCGTGGGCGGGCTGATGGAGGAGGAGGCCGCCGCCCTTCTCAGGCGCTTTTTTCAGGCCCGCCGCTCTACCGAAGAAGGAGGAACCCCATGACCATCGACACCATCGTGACCGATCTGGACGATACCCTGCTGGACGGCAGCGGCCGGCTGAGCGCCTATACCATCGAGGTGATGGCCGAGGTCAAGCGCCGCTGCATCCGCCTGATTCCCTGCAGCGGCCGCACGCACGCCAGCATGTATCCCTTTCTGGCGAAGCTGGATACGGGCCTGCCCTACATCGGGGGCAACGGGTCGGAGATCGTGGGGGCGGACCACCGGCTGATGGAGCAGCTGACGCTGGATGTGGAGCTGGCGCGGGAGATCTGCGCCTTCCTTGTGGAAAACGGGCTGTACGTGCAGGTCTACACCGACGAGGCCTTCTACTATTCCGCCGAGTGCGACATCGCCCGCCGCTACAAGCAGTCCTCCGGGATGAAGGGCGTGGCCGTGGGCGACCTGTGCGCGTTTCTGGACTTCGCCACGCCCAAGGTGCTCAGCGTGGGCGAGCCGGAGGACATGCTTCGCCTGATGCCTCTGGCCAACGAGCGTTTTCTGGGCCGGGCCACCTTCACCATGAGCAAGCCCTATTTTCTGGAGGCCGAGCCGCCGGGAGCCACCAAGGGCGAGGCGCTTATGCGCCTGGCGGACCGCATCGGCATCGTGCCGGAGCGCACCGTGGCCTTTGGCGACAGCCTCAACGACAGGAGCCTTTTGGCCTTCACCCCCAACAGCGTGGCCATGGCCAACGCCATCCCCGAGCTGCGCCAGGCGGCGGCCTACGTCTGCCGCCCCAACACGGAGGACGGCGTGGCCCGCTTCGTGGCGGAGCACATCCTGTAAGGAGGCGCCGGAATGATCGATCTGGAGGACTTTCGCACCAAGCTGGGCCTGGAGCTGCTCGGCCCCACGACCAAAAAGCAGCTGGACATCAACGTGACCGACATCAACCGCCCCGGCATGCAGTTCTGCGGCTTTTACGAATACTTTGCCCACGAGCGCGTGCAGGTGATCGGCAAGGTGGAGATGACGTACCTGGAGTCGCTGGAATCGCGCATGCGCCGCCCCGTGCTGGAAAAGTACATGAGCTATCCCATTCCCTGCATCATCACCTGCTGGGGCATGACCCCTCCGCGCGACCTGCTGGAGATCGCCCGCGCGCATAACGTGCCGGTATTCCAGAGCAAGCTCAAAACCACCAAGTTCTCGTTGCAGGCCATCATGTACTTAAACCGCATGCTGGCCCCGCACATCACCCGCCACGGCGTGCTGGTGGACGTCTACGGCGTGGGCATTCTGCTCACGGGCGAAAGCGGCGTGGGCAAGAGCGAGGCCGCGCTGGAGCTGGTCAAGCGCGGGCATCAGCTGGCCGCCGACGACGTGGTGGACATCTGCCGCGTGGCCGACGACCGCCTCATCGGCGAATCGCCGGAGATGGTGCGCCACTTCATGGAGATCCGCGGCATCGGCATCATCGACATCCGCGCCATGTACGGCGTGGGATCGGTCATCGTCAGCAAATCCATCGACATGGTCATCCACATGGAAAAGTGGGACTCCTCCAAGGAATACGACCGCCTGGGCCTCACGGAGGAAACCGTGACCATTCTGGGCGTGAAGGTGCCCTACCAGACCATGCCCGTCCGGCCGGGACGCAATCTGGCCATCATCATCGAGGTGGCCGCGCGCAACTTCAGCCTCAAGCGCATGGGCTACAGCGCCGCGCATGAGCTGGACCGCCGCCTCAACGAGCTGATCGCGCAGAACTCCGGAAATCATACGTGAGACAACAGGGAGGCTTTTCTATGGTCTATATCGGCATTGACCTGGGCGGCACCGGCATCAAGATCGGCGTGGTGGACGAAAGCGGCGCCATCCTCTTCCAGGGCGAAACCCCCACGCTGGCGGGCCGCCCCTACGAGGACATCATCGCGGACATGGGCCGCTGCATGCTGGATGTGATGGCGCGCGGCGGCTTTGAGGAAAAGGACATCGCCTCCATCGGCGTGGGCATCCCCGGCGTGGCCGATGAAAAGACGGGCCGCGTGATCTTCTGCACCAACCTGGGCTGGAGCGACGTGCCGCTGCGCACCGAGCTGCAAAAGTACTTGAGCAAGCCCGTCTACATCGACAACGACGCCACCGTGGCCGGCTTTGCCGAGAGCATCTGCGGCGTGAGCGCGGGCTGCCATTCCAGCGTGTTCATGACGCTGGGCACGGGCGTGGGCGGCGGCATCGTGATCGGCGGCCGGCCGTGGAGCGGCTTTCACGGCGTGGGCAGCGAGATCGGCCACATCCCCATGGACATCGGCGGCGAGCCCTGCTCCTGCGGCAACTACGGCTGCCTGGAGCGCTACTGCAGCGCCACGGCGGTCATCCGCATGGGCAAGCAGATGGTGCTGCAGCACCCCGACAGCCTCATGTACGACCTGTGCGGCGGCGACGTGAGCAAGCTGACGGCCAAGATGGTCTTTGACGCGGCCAAGGAGCTGGACGACGTGGCCATGAAGGTCTTTAACCACTACGTGGACTATCTGTGCAAGGCCATCTACACCATCATCGCCTTCCTGGACCCGGAGATGATCGTGCTGGGCGGCGGCATCAGCAAATCGGGCGACTTTTTGCTTAACGCCGTGCGCGAGCGCATCCCCCGCTACCTTTTGTTCAAGACGCTCCCCTACTCGCGCGTGGAGATCGCGCGCCTGGGCGCGGACGCGGGCATGATCGGCGCAGCCATGCTGGGCCGCCACGCCTGAGGGCTTATCGGGACAGACCATCGACTGAACCTGCTTTCTGGCGGAAAAGGCCGGCGCGGCCGGGCTTTCCTGTCAAAAACCCATTTAAGAGGTTTGGAGGGCCGCAGCCCTCCAAGTGAAATCCGAATCCAGCGACATGTGCGGTGGATTCGGAAGCCTTGCGCAGCAAGGTTTCCCTGCGCGTTTCCCCGGCCGCGCTGAAGGCGCAGGGGAAACGCGTTCTGTCGGAAAAGATCGCCGCAGGCGAGCTTTTTCGACAAGCTGATAGAGGAGGTTTCCTTTTCATGTCGGATCTGAACATTCGGGACCTGTACCTCGCGCCCCCGGAGGCGGGCATCAAGGAATGCACCGTATCCGGCTGGGTGCGCACCGTGCGCGACAGCAAGGCGTTCGGCTTCATTGAGCTCAACGACGGCACCTGCTTCAAAAACCTCCAGATCGTCCTGGAGGACGGCCACACCCGCGACTTTGCCAGCGCGGTCAAGATCACGCTGGGCAGCGCCATCCGCGTGACCGGCGAGCTCGTGCTCACCCCCGGCATGAAGCAGCCCTTCGAGGTCAAGGCCTCCCAGGTCGAGGTGCTGGGCCTGTGCGCCCCGGACTTCCCCCTGCAAAAAAAGCGCCACTCCTTTGAGTTCCTGCGCACCATCGCGCACCTTCGTCCCCGCACCAACACGTTTTACGCGGTGTTCCGCATCCGGTCGCTGGCGGCGCAGCTTCTGCACGCCTTCTTTGCCGAGCGCGGCTTTGTGTACGTGCACACCCCCATCATCACCACCAGCGACTGCGAGGGCGCGGGCGAGATGTTTCAGGTGACCACCCTGCCGCTGGACAAGGTGCCCCTCACTCCGGACGGCCAGCCCGATTACACGCAGGATTTCTTCGGCAAGCAGGCCAGCCTGACCGTGAGCGGCCAGCTCAACGTGGAGACCTTCTGCATGGCGTTCCGCGACGTGTACACCTTCGGCCCCACCTTCCGCGCCGAGAAGAGCTACACCCCGCGCCACGCGGCGGAATTCTGGATGGTGGAGCCGGAAATCGCCTTCGCGGACCTCTTTGACGACATGGCCCTGGCCGAGGACATGCTCAAGTACGTCATCTCCGGCGTGCTGGCCAAAGCCCCGCAGGAGATGGCCTTCCTCAACAGCTTCGTGGAAAAGGGCCTCGTCGACCGGCTGAATGCTATCGTAAGCAGCGAGTTCGCCCGCTGCACCTACACCGACGCCATCGACATCCTCCAAAAGAGCGGACAGGCCTTTGAATACCCCGTGTCCTGGGGCATGGACCTGCAAACCGAGCACGAGCGCTACCTCAGCGAAAAGCACTTCGGCCGCCCGGTGTTCGTCTACAACTACCCCAAGGAAATCAAGGCCTTCTACATGCGCATGAACGACGACGGAAAGACCGTCGCCGCCGTGGACCTGCTGGTGCCCGGCGTGGGCGAGCTCATCGGCGGCAGCCAGAGGGAGGAGCGCCTGGATGTGCTCAAAGGCCGCATCGAGGAGCTGGGCATGCGCGAGGAGGACTATTCCTTCTACCTCGACACCCGCCGCTATGGCACCACGCCGCACGCGGGCTTCGGCCTGGGCTTCGAGCGGCTGGTGATGTACCTCACCGGCATGCAGAACATCCGCGACGTGCTCCCCTTCCCCCGCACCACGGGCAGCGCGGAATACTAAGTGGCGAAAAAGTCCGCCTTCAGCGGCCTTTTTCGCCAGGGTTTGCACGTTTCCCCTGCGCCTTCGGCGCGGCCGGGGAAACGTGTAAGGAATGTTTGCGCCCAAGGGCGCAAACTCCCCGCCCGCCCGGCGAAGCCGGGCGATACGAATACACTTTGGAGGGG
This sequence comes from uncultured Eubacteriales bacterium, assembly GCA_900540045.1. Lineage (GTDB taxonomy): Bacteria > Bacillota > Clostridia > Christensenellales > Aristaeellaceae > Limiplasma > Limiplasma merdipullorum. The sequence goes on from UQEF01000021.1 coordinate 18,863, forward strand.
ACGGAGGGAAGCGCCAGCCCTGTGGGCTGTTGCCACCGAAGGTGGCAAAGCGACCCGAAGGAGTCAACCGAAACGAGCGGCGGACGCGGCCAGCGGCCGCCGCGAAGATTGAGGTTGCGGAACTACGGCCCTCCAAACCTCCCGGAAAGGGTTTATCAACAGTCTGACAGCGAAGCGGCGGCGGGCCATGGGGCCTGCCGCCGCTGATTTTTTGCACTTGTTGGCGGAGCCGTCCTCCTACAGCCCGGTAGCCGCCTTTGCCGCCGCCGCAACCTCCGCCACGGGGGCGGGCGCGTCGGTGATGACGCCCATGGCCTGCAAAATGATGACCAGAATGCCCAGAACCGCCACGTAGATCGCAAAGCCGTTGAGCGAGACGCGGCTGATGAGCCTGAGGAAGAAGCGGACGGCCAGATAGCCGCTCACGCCGGCCACCGCCATGCCCACCAGAATGGCGGGGAGGTCCGGCCCGATGTTCACGCCCTCCTTCAGCACGTCCATGCCCTCGCTGACCAGGCCGCCCACGATGGCCGGGGCGCTCATCATGAAGCTGAACTTGGCGGCCGTCTCACGGTCCAGCCGGGCGGCCACGCCGCCGAAGATGGTGCTGCCGCTGCGGCTGACGCCCGGCAGCATGCCCACGGCCTGCAGGCAGCCCATGGCCAGCGCCTCGCCCACGCCCACGCGGTGCTTTTCCACGCCGCGCAGCGCGTTTCGCCGGGAGAGCCACTGGGTCAGCACCAGCAGGAGGGCCGTGATGAGGAAGCACACGCCCAGGAGGCTGTTGTGCGTCTCCACATAATCGAGGGGCTTGTCAAAGAGGATCTTCCCCGCCAGCGCGGGCAGCGAGGCGATGAAGAGCAGCACGAGGGTGTGGTTTTTGATGGGATGGGCGATCATCGCCACCCAGTCCTTCCAGAATACGATGGCCACCGCCACCAGCGTGCCCACGTGCAGGAGGATGTTGAACAGCAGCTGGTGCTCCACATCCACGCCGAAAAGCGCCTGCAGGAGATTGAGATGGCCGCTGGAGGAGATGGGCAGAAACTCCGCCAGACCCTGGATCAGGCCCAGAAGGGCCGCGGTCAACACATTCATGCCAGAATCGTTCCTTTCTGTAGCCGGTTCAGAGGCAGTATACACCATTTCCCGGTGGATGTCACGCTTTTTACAGGCGCGCCCCTTTCAAAAGTATGGCCCGGCAGGATATAATAGACGCGGGAGGTGACTGGAAATGAGGCGATATCATCGTCTTTTGGCGCTTGTGCTGGTGGTTTTGCTGCTGCTTGCGGGCGCGTGCGCGCGGGCGCAGGAGCAGGTGCAGGCCCTGTTTATCAACGTGGGCAAGGCGGACGCGGCGCTGTTTTTCCTGGATGACCAGCGCTTTCTGGTGGACACCGGCACCAAGGACAGCTACGACCAGCTCGAGCGCGTGCTGGAAGCCTACGGCGTGACCCGGCTGAACGGCGTTGTGATCACCCACACGGACAAGGACCACGTGGGCGGGCTGAAAAAACTGCTGAAAAGCGGGATCGCCGTGGACCGGGTCTACGCCGGAGCGCTCCACTCCGAAAAGAGCCTGGAGGATCATCCCGTCTACGAGGCGGCGGAGAAGTACGACGCGCCGCTCACCTGGCTTTCGGCCGGGGAGACGGTCGAGCTGGCGGACAGCTGCGCGTTTCATGTGCTGGGGCCGCTGAGCCAGGATGACGAGGAGGAAAACAACAATTCGCTGGTGCTGCGCCTGACCACCCCGCAGGGCGACATGCTGCTCACCGGCGACATGGAGCTGCCCGAGGAAAGCGAACTGATCGAGGCGGGGCTGATCTCTCAGGCGGCGGTGCTCAAGGTGGCGCACCACGGCAACGAGGACGCCACCAGCCGGCAATTCGTGTTGCTGGCCCGGCCCCAGTGGGCGGTGATCTCCACCAGCTCGGTCGAAAAGCCGGAGACGCCCAGCAGCAAGGTCCTCTCGCGCCTGTATGACGTGAAGGCCGGCGTGGCCGTGACGCAGGACGCGGAGGTGGGCATTCTGGTGACGCTCAGGGACGGGCAGGCCGTCGCGGAGGCCATTGACTGGCGCTAGCGCACCGGGCCGTGCCGCATCGCATAGGATGGCTTGGCGAAAACCGCTTCGGGAAGCGGATCGCCAAGCCATCCTTTTTGTATCTAGGAGGGGACCCGCTATGCATCATCCGCCCTGCACCTGCCACGCCTGCGGCGAAAAGCCGTCCAGGCCGTGCCCGCCGCCGTGTCCGCCGCCCGCGCCGGACTGCGGCTGCCGCCCATCGCCGCCCTGTCCGCCGCCGTGCCCGCCGCCCGCGCCGGACTGCGGCTGCCGCCCGCCCCGGCCCTGCAAGCCCTGCAAGCCGGGCAAGCCGGAAGGCGTGCTCCTGCAAAAGATTCTCAGCTGCGACCGCTTAAGCGTCTCCTGCCTGTGCGTGGACCTGGCCCTGAGCGGGCTGGACTGCGCCCGGCCGCCGCTTACGCTGATGAGCGTACATGAAAGCGGCGCCCAGCCTTCCTGGACGCCGCTTGGTGAGCCCGACTGCGCCGGGCGCGTGATGGCGCGTGTGACCGTGCCCGTCTGCGCCCAGGTATCGGACGCGTGCGGGCAGCGCTTCGCCGCCACAGGGCAGGTGGACGCGGAAGTCTGCCTGCGCCTGCCCGGCGCCTGCCACGGATATTACAGCCTGTTCCTGCTGCCCTGCGTGCGCCTGTTGTGCGCGGACGGCTGCGCGGAGGGGCCGGTGTTCCACGCGCGGCTACAGGTGGTGCTGGACGCATACGCCGTCCGGCCGGAACCATGCATGCTGCGCCGCCCGGAGCCCGCCTGCCCGGACCTGCCGCTCTATCCGCCGCCCATCACACCGGGGCCGCCCTGTTGGCCACAATGCCCAGCAGGCCCGGACCCGTGTGGATGGCCAGCACGGGGCTGACGGGCATGATGTAGGTCTCGCCCGTCACATCCAGTTCGCTTCTGAGGCGCTCCATGAGCTTTTCGGCCTCCTCGCGCGCCTTGCCGTTGACCACGGAAAGCTCCGCCCTGGCCCCACCCAGGAAGCGCTTGACCTCGCCGACCATGGTATCCACCGCGGATTTGTACCCGCGCGCCTTGGCCAGAGTGGCGTAGACGCCCTCGTCGTTGACATAGATGATGGGCTTGATCTGGAGCAGGCTTCCCACCACGCCCTCGACCTTGCCGATGCGCCCGCCCTTGCGCAGAAATTCCAGCGTGCGGATGACGAACATGCCCAGCTGGTTTCTGCGCACGGTCTGCGCGCGCTCGATGGCCTCCTCGGGCGTGGCGCCTTCCTCCAGCGCGCGGGCCGCCGCCAGCACCATCATGCCCAGCCCCATCGACAGCGTGCGCGAATCCACCATGTGCACGCGCATGCGGCTTTCGAAATCCCGGGTGATCATGCGCACCATGTTGAACGTGCCGCTCAGGCCCGAGGAGATGGACATGTGGATCACATCCGTCACGCCCTCCTGCGCCAGCGATTCGTACAGCGCGCTCACGTCCTCCGGAAGGGGCAGGCTGGTCTTGGGCAGCTCGCGGGTCAGAAGCTCGTAGAGCTCATCCTCCTGAATGTCGATGCGGTCGCGGTATTCCGCGTTCTGGCACACGATGCGCAGCGAAATCATGCGGATGCCGTAGCGCGAAAGCTGCTCGTCGCTCAAATCACAGGAGGAATCCGTTACAATCACGGTTTTACGCGTTGCATCCATTCCCGCTCACCTCTGTCTTGCCGCGGAAACCCGCGGCTTAAGCTTGTCGGAAAAGTCCGCCTGCGGCGGTCTTTTCCGACAGGACACGTTTCCCCTGCGCTTTCAGCGCGGCCGGGGAAACGCGCAGGGAAACCTTGCTACGCAAGGCTTCCGAATCCACCGCACATGTCGCTGGATTCGGTTTTTACTCGGAGGGCTGCGGCCCTCCGAACCTCTCAAAAGGCTTTTTTGACAGTCTGTTGCCGCGGAAACCCGCGGCTTTTCTGTCATCATTCTCAAAGCATACCTATTATATCATGCCGGCCCGCGCTGTCAACGCCGCCCGGCGGCGGCGCGGAGGTTTTTTTACATTTGCTTCGCCCCGCGCGCGGCCGCCACCGTTGACAACCCCGTGGGAATGCCTTACTATGGAGGATGGGAATACACGCATACGAATTTTGGAGGCAACGCCGATGAAATCGTTGAAGATGAACCTACGTTGGCTTCTGACCGTCTGCGCCACGGCGGCGGTCTGCGCGCTGATCTGCCTGGCGCCCCCGGCCCGCGCGGCGGGCGGCGAGGTGTCGGGCTGCGCCTATGTGGACGCCAATGAAAACCTTGTCCATGACGAAAGCGAGCAGCTCATCACGGGCGTGCCCGTCCGGCTGGAGCTGCGCGACGGCGGCGCGTGGACGGAGGCGGCGCGCACCGAGACCGATCTGTACGGCAAGTATGCCTTCACGGGCCTTTCGGCGGGCGAATACCGCGTGATCTGCACGCTCAGCGGGCAGGAGCTCTACGCCGTGAGCGTGGGCACTTCGATGGCGTCGGAGGCCGGCGCCGTCGTGGGCGATGCGGTGACGCTGGAGGAGGGGAAATCCGTATCCGGCGGCGACGTGGGCCTGGCGCCCTCCGCCCGGCTGGCGCTGACCGTTTTTCAGGACAGCAACGGCGACGGCAAGCGCGGCGACTACGACCGCGGGGTGCCCGGCATCGAGGTGACGCTGCTGGAGGGAGAAACGCCGCTGGATTCCACCTCCACCGACAGCGACGGAAAGGCGGCGCTCTACGCGCGCGCCGGCCGCTACACCGTCCGCGTGACGCTGCCCGCGGGCTATGGGATATCCGACGGGAGCGTGCAGAGCCGCACCGTCGATCTGGACGTTTCCTTCGCCACCGGCGAGGAGGAAGCCCTCACCCTGGCCGCGGCCCCCGTGGGCGCGCTGGGCGGCAGGGTGTTTGAGGACATGGACAACGACGGCATCATGGGCGACAGCGACCCCGGCGTGGCGGGCGTGACCGTGCGCATCGAGGGCAACCGCACGGGCACGGTGCGCGAAATCACCACCGATGAAACCGGCGAGTACCTCTTCGACTTCCTGCCCGACGACATGTACACCATTTCCGCCACTTTGCCCGAGGGCATGCTCTATGCCCGCTATTCGCAGACCGGCGGGGATTTGCGCAGCATCTTCACCGGCTCCAACATCACCCGCGAGTTTCCCGTGCGCGACGCCGCGCGCGTGATGGACAAGAACATCGGCGTGGTGGAAAACGGCGTCATCAGCGGCGTGGCGTTTCTGGATTTGAACTACAACGGCCGCCTGGACGAGGGTGAGCCGGGCTATGCCGGGGTGACGGTGGAGGCCCTGCGCGGGAGCGGCTCCGAATCTCAGGGCAAGACCGAAACCGGCGAGGACGGCGCCTTCCGCCTGGAGGGCCTGCGCGGCGGCGACTACCAGCTGCGCGCCATTTTGCCGGACGACGGCTCCATCTTCTCCGTGACCGCCGAGGGCGCCGCATCCGAGGTCAACCGCTTTGAACAGCGGTCCACGCGGCGGGAGTTCACTATCGGCGGCCTCACGCTGGGCAGCGGCGGTGAAACCACCGCGCTGGTGGGCGTGGCGCGCATCGCGTCCGTCAGCGGCGTGGTGTTTGAGGACGCGGGCTACGACGGCGTGCTGGGCGAGGAGGACAAGCGCCTCTCCGGCATCCGGGTCTATGCCGTGGACGCCTCCGGCCAGTCCGTCGCCGACACCGCCACCAACAGCAGGGGCGAATACACCCTCACCGGCCTCATGCCCGGCGTCTACACCGTTGAGGTGCAGCGTAAGGCGGGCTACGGCTTCACGCGGCTGCGCCCCGCCGAGGACGGCGGCAGCCATGTGACCGCGCTGGTGGGCGAGATGGGCGTGACCGCCGAAATGGACATCGCCATGGGCGAGGCCCTCACCGGGGTCAACGCCGGCATGCTGCCCGCCTCCACGGTCGGCGGCGTGTTCTTCCACGACGTCAACGACAACGGCCTGCGCGACGAAAACGAGATCGGCATGCTGGGTGCCGAGGTGCGCCTTGTGTCCGAGGACGGCGAGATCGACCTGATCCAGACCCCCGCCGAGGACGGGACCTACTTCTTCGACGGCGTGATGCCGGGCCGCTACACCCTGCACTACCTGCTCGGGGAGCACCGCGAGATGGCGAAAGTGGTCGAGGGCGGCAACACCGTGGCCCACGACGGGCCCGACACCGTCTACGGCCCCTTCGAGGTCGTGATGGGCGAGGCCCTCACCTTGCCCACGGCGGGCGCGGTGACGCTGGGCAATTTCAGCGGCGCGGTCTTTGAGGACCTCAACGCCAACGGCCAGTGGGACGAGGGCGAGAAGGCCCTCGCCGGCGCGGCCGTGACCCTCACGCCCGACCGCACGGGCATCGAGGCCGCGCAGGCCGTGACCGGCGCGGACGGCGCCTTTGATCTGGAGGGGCTGCGCCCGGCGGGCTACACGCTCACCGTCTCGCTGCCGGAGGGCTACATCTTCAGCTGCCCGCTGGAGGGGCTGGCCTTCGGCACGCTGGGCGAGCAGTCGCTCGTGTGCGCCTGGCAGACGCTGACCGACCGCACGGACAAGGCCATCGGCGCGGTGAAGCCGGGCAGCATCTCCGGCGTGATCTGGCTGGACGAAAACGAGGACGGCAGCCGCGGCGAGGGCGAGCTGCTCATGTCCGGCGTGAGCCTTGAGCTGGTGGACGAGCGGGGCGGCACCGTGGTCAAGCGCACGGCCTCCACCGATCAGGGCTTCCGCTTTGACAACGTGCGTCCGGGCACCTACACCGTGCGCCTGACGCTGCCGGACCAGTCCTCCCCCGCGGCGGACAGCGCCTCCACCTTTGTGGCAAACGGCCTTCGGATGACGCAGACCGGCGTGACCGTCGAAGCGGGCGAGGACGTGGACGGCCTGACCACGGGCCTCGTCTCCGCCACCAGCGTGGCCGGCCGCCTGTACCTGGATGAAAACGGCGCGCGCACGCCGCTTGCCGGCGTGACGGTGAGCCTCTACAAGGGCGGGGAGCTCAGCCCCCTCATGACCGTGCTGACCGACGACAGCGGCCGCTACCGCTTCGACGGCCTGTGGCCCGCGGACTATTACCTGGAGGCCGGGCTGCCCAGCGGCACCATCTTCGTCCGGCCCGACGATCCCAACTACGAATCCGGCGCATCCGCCGTGACGGCGTCGGGCGAAGGGGCGGGCACGAGCGAGCTGTTCTACCTGCACATGGCCCAGCACCGGCTGGACATGGACGTGATCTACATCAAGCCCGCGCGCGTGGGCGACCTGGCCTGGCTGGACGAAAACGGCAACGGCCTGGTGGACGAGGGCGAGCCGGGCATTCCGGGCATCACGGTGCAGCTTTTGCAGGACGGCGAGGCCGTCTACGAAACCGTGACCGACGCCTACGGCTACTACCTCTTCACCGACGTGTACCCCGGCGCCTACACGCTGGTGGCGAAGGCCTATCCCGAGCTGACCCCCACCAGGCAGGTAGAATCGCTTCGCATCATCTCCAGCTGCCTTGTCGGCGGGGACGGGAACGAGGCGCACAGCGATCCCTTCGAGGTGGAAAGCGGCAGCCTGAACGTAAATTATGATCTGGGGTATCTTCTAAGGGAGGGCGAGTCCCTCCCTTCCGCCATCACGGCCCCGCCCACGCGGGACTGGACCCTCTCCAACACAAAGTAAAAAAAGTGGCGCGGCCGCGTTCCTGCTATCGGGAACGCGGCCGCGCGCCGCTTTGTCAGGATTTGTACATCTCGCCCAGCGGGATGGCCAGAAACACCAGCCAGCCCGGATGCCACAGCCCGAAGAAGAAGCCCAGCACCAGATAGATCAGCGTGACCGTCACGGGATTGGTCAGCCGCTCCCACTGGGAGTCGAAGTGCATATAGTGGATCGGCACCGTCAGAAACACCAGCCACCCCGGATGCCACAGTCCGAACACAAAGCCCAGCACCAGGTACAAAACCGTAATCCATACCGGGAACATCGCGTCCCCCCTGGCCCTGCGGGCCTCTTCCTCCCTGCGCGCCTTATGTTCAAAATAGCTGCCCTCCGGGCCCAGCCCGTCGTGATCGCTCATGAGGCATCCTCCTTCAGCCGGTTTCGATTGTTTGTCAGAGGTATCTTACCATGCTTTGCCGCCGGAAAAAAGGGGGCGGCGCTCAAAAACCGGTAAGCGCCGCATGAAAACCTCATGAGAATTTGGTGAGAGCGGCCTGCGTTTCGGAAAAAATTCTTGCAAAACGCACATCACTATGCTATAATCATTTTTGCGGTTTAAGACAACCCACAGCATGCGCAAAAGAGGTGAGAACGCGTGAAAGAAAAGATCCATCCCAAATATGGCAAGTCCATCGTCCGTTGCGTATGCGGTGAGACGTTTGAGACGGGGTCGGTCAAGCCCGAGCTGAAGGTCGAAATTTGCTCCAAGTGCCACCCTTTCTTTACCGGCAAGCAAAAGCTGGTTGATACCGGCGGACGCGTTGACCGCTTCAAGAAGCGTTTCAACATGGAATGAGCCATTCAAAAGAGCGCCGTTTCGGCGCTTTTTTTGATTTTCCCCCAAATGCTGGAGTCCGCGCCGCCGCGGCAGGAAACAGGCCGGGCCGCGTCGAAATATAGGATTTGCGCACCTGTGTCCTTTGCAGGCGCGCAGAAAGGAACAGGAGAATTTATGAACAATCGCAAGCAAGGCGCGTGCGGACGCGTGGATATCGGCGGTCAGGCGGTGCTGGAGGGCGTGATGATGAAGGCCCCGGACGCCATCGCCATCTCGGTGCGCCGCCCCAACGGCACCATCGTGACCCGGCGTACCCCCTACGTGCCTCTTTCCAAAAAGCACCCATGGATGGGGTGGCCGATTGTACGCGGCATCGTCAATTTCGTAACCATGCTTTCCATGGGCATGAGCGTGCTGCAGCAGAGCACCGACATGCTGGGCATGCTGGACGAGGAGCCCAGCAAATTTGAAAAGTGGCTGTCCCAAAAGCTGGGCAAGGGCATTGACAAGATCGTGATGGCCGTGGCCATCGTGCTGGCGGTCGTCCTGTCGATCGGGCTGTTTTTCGTGATCCCGGAGCTCTTCGCGCGCCTGCTCAAGGCGTGGATGCCGGACCCCTCCTCCAACTGGCTCATCAACCTGCTCAGCGGCATTCTGCGCATCCTGATTCTGATCGGCTACATCCTCTTCTGCGCCAAGGTGCCGGACGTGCGCCGCACCTTCGAATACCACGGCGCCGAGCACAAGACCGTCTACTGCAACGAGCACGGCCTGCCCCTCACCCCCGAAAACGCGCAGCAGTTCAGCACGCTCCACCCGCGCTGCGGAACCAGCTTCCTTTTGATCGTGTTCGTCATCTCCATCGTGCTGTTCACGCTGGTGGGCTATCAGGGCGAAAACTTCTTCCTGCGCCTTGGCAGCCGGCTTCTGCTGCTTCCCTTCGTGGCCGGCATCAGCTATGAGGCGCTCAAGGCTCTGGCGCACAGCGAAAGCCGCCTGGCCCGCATCCTGCGCTGGCCCGGCATGCAGATGCAGCGCCTCACCACCCGTCCGCCCACAAACGAAATGCTGGAGGTGGCCATCGTTTCCATGAACGTGGCGCTTCACGGCCTGCCCAAGGGGTGCGAAACCACCCCGGAAGGCTACACCGTCATCCGGGACTACCGCGTGGCCGATCCCGCCTACACCCCGCCCGCCGCGGAGGAGGCGGACACGCCTGCCCCCGCCGAATCCCCCGCGGAGCAGACCGCGCCCGAAGCCGGGCAGCCTGCCGCGGAAGCCGAGTGACATGGTGGACGTTCGTCACACCCTTCTGGAGGCCACCCGTGCTCTGGAGCGGGCGGGCGTGCCCGATCCGCGGCTGGACGCGGAGTGGCTGCTGGCCCACGTGCTGGGCATGGACCGCCTGGCCATGCGCATGAGCGGCACGGCCCAACTGACCCCCCAGCAGGAGCAGCGCATGGCGTCGCTCCTGCTTTCGCGTACCCGGCGCACGCCGCTGCAATACCTGCTGGGCACGCAGGGCTTTTACGGGCTGGAGATCCGGACCGACGCGCGCGCGCTCATCCCCCGGCAGGAAACCGAGACGCTGTGCGAAACGGGGATCGCGCACCTGCGCGCCCTCGGCCCCCTTCCCCCTCCCGCCGCGCTGGACCTGTGCACGGGCAGCGGGGCCATCGCCCTGGCGCTCAGGCACGAATGCCCCTTCGCGCAGGTATCCGCCTCGGACGCGAGCGCCGAAGCCCTTTCGCTGGCCCGCGAAAACACGCGGCGGCTGGGGCTTTCGGTGGATTTTTTCGCGGGGGATCTGTTTGACGCCGTCGGGGAGCGGCGGTTCGACCTGATTCTGTCCAATCCGCCCTACATCCCCTCGGACGAGTGCGCCCGGCTGCAGCCGGAGGTGCTCCGCGAGCCGCGCATGGCGCTGGACGGCGGCGCGGACGGGCTGGATTTCTACCGCCGCATCGCCCGCGAGGCGCCCGCGCGCCTGACCGCGCGCGGCATGCTGGCCGTGGAGGCGGGCGACGGGCAGGCCCCGGCCGTTGCCGCGCTGTTTGAGGCGGCGGGGCTTTGTGGCGTGGAGGCCGTCAGCGACCTCTACGGCCATGCGCGCGTGGTGCGCGCCTATGCGGCGGGCCACCTCTAGCGGAGCGTTTCCCCCCTCTGCCCCACCCCGAACCCAAGGAGGAAAACGGCTTCATGTTTGAAAAATTCGACTGGATGCTGGCCCGCTATCAGGAATTGTCCGAGGCGGTGAGCCAGCCGGAGATCATCGCGGATCAGGCCCGCTGGCAGCGGCTGCTCAAGGAGCATGCCGCGCTGGAGCCGGCGGTGGAGGCCTACCGCGCCTACCAGAAAACGCTGTCCGATCTGGCGGAGGCCCGCGAGATGCTGAGTCAGCCCGACATGGCCGAGCTGGCCCAGGACGAGGTCAACCGGCTGGAGGCGGAAAAGCAGCGGCAGGAATATGAGCTGCGGCTGCTTCTGCTGCCCAGGGACCCGGACGCGGACAAAAACGTGGTCATGGAGATCCGCCAGGGCGCGGGCGGCGACGAGGCGGCGCTGTTCGGCGCGCTGCTGCTTCGCATGTACACGCGCTACGCCGAGCGCCACCGCTTCCGCGTGGAGCCGGTCAGCTACAACATGACCGAGCTGGGCGGCGTGAAGGAGGCGGTGTTCACCATCGTGGGCGAGGGCGCGTTCAGCCGCCTCAAGTTTGAAAGCGGCGTGCACCGCGTGCAGCGCGTGCCCTCCACCGAATCCAGCGGGCGCATCCACACCAGCACCTGCACCGTGGCGGTGCTGCCGGAGGTGGAGGACGTCGATGTGACCATCGACCCCAAGGACCTGCGCATCGACGTGTACCGCTCCACCGGCCACGGCGGCCAGTGCGTCAACACCACCGACAGCGCCGTGCGCATCACCCACCTGCCCACGGGGCTGGTGGTGACCTGTCAGGACGAGAAAAGCCAGATCAAGAACCGCGACAAGGCCATGCGCGTGCTCAAAAGCCGCCTCTACGACAAGCTGCGCGAGGAGCGGGACAGCGAGTACGCCCAGAACCGCCGCGGCCAGATCGGCACGGGCGACCGGAGCGAGCGCATCCGCACCTACAACTTTCCCCAGGGCCGCGTGACCGACCACCGCATCGGGCTGACGCTCTACAAGATCGACAGCGTCATGGACGGCGACCTGGACGAGATCATCGACGCGCTGCTTCTGGCCGAGCAGGCCGAAAAGCTCAAGGCGCTTTCGGAGGGCTGACCCGGCGCGCGGAACGCAAGAAGCAAGGAGTCTTTCATCATGGAAACACAGATTCTCGCCCCCACGGAGGAGGCCGTCGCCCTGGCCGCGCGCATCCTGCGCGAAGGCGGGCTGGTGGGCCTGCCCACCGAAACCGTCTACGGCCTCGGGGCCAACGCGCTGGACGAGGCCGCCGTGCGCGCCATCTTTGCCGCCAAGGGCCGCCCGGCGGACAACCCGCTCATCGTGCACGTGCCGGCGCCGGAGGACGCCGTGCCGCTGTGCCGCATCAGCCCCGCCGCGCGCGCGCTGATGGAGCGCTTCTGCCCCGGCCCGCTCACGCTCCTCATGCCCAAGAAGCCCTGCGTGCCGGATGTCGTCAACGCGGGCCTGCCCAGCGTGGCGGTGCGCATCCCCTCGCACCCGGTGGCCCAGCGCGTGCTGCGCGCCTGCGGGGTGCCCGTGGCCGCGCCCAGCGCCAACACCTCCGGCAAGCCCAGCCCCACCACGGCCCTGCACGTCTACCACGACCTCAAGGGCAAGCTGCCCCTCATTCTGGACGGGGGCGAGTGCCAGGTGGGGCTGGAGAGCACCGTGGTGGACATGACCGGCGACATCCCCACGGTGCTCCGCCCCGGCGGAATCACGCCGGAGATGCTGCTTGAGGTGCTGCCGCAGGTACGCGTGGCCGACAGCGTGCTGCGCCCCCTGCGCGAGGGCGAGCGCGCCCTCTCCCCCGGCATGCGCTACCGCCACTACGCGCCCGGCGGCGAGCTGACGCTGGTGAAGGGATCGCAGGAAAACGTGCGGGCCCTGTGCCTGCGCATGTACCGCGAGGCCGTGGCCGCGGGCAGGTCCGCCCGCATTCTGGCCTTTGAGGAGCACCTGCCGGATTACGCGGGCGCGCAGGCGCTGTCCATCGGCAGCCTCGAGAAGCCCGAAACCGTGGCGCACCGGCTGTTCAACGTGCTCCGTCAGATGGACGAGGAGGGCGTGGAGGCGCTCACCTGCGAGGTGCTGCCCGCCGAGGGCATCGGCCTGGCGATCATGAACCGCCTGAGCCGCGCCGCCGCCTTCCGCATCCGCAACGCCGACGAGGAGGCCGCCCCATGAAAACCGTATTGTTCGTCTGCACCGGCAACACCTGCCGAAGCCCCATGGCCGAATGCCTCTTCAACGCCCTGGCCCGCGAGCAGGGCGCGCCGGGCGTGTGCGCCGTCTCGGCCGGACTGTGCGCTCCCGACGGCGCGCCCGCGTCCGAGGGGGCGCTTTTTGCCATGCGGCGGCGCGGGCTGTCGCTGGAAGGACACCGGGCGCGCACCGTGACGCGCGGCCTGCTGGAGGGCGCAGACCTCGTTGTGTGCATGGGACAGAGCCATCTCAGCGCCCTGCGCGCGCGCTTTCCGGGGCTGACAACGCCGATTCGCGCCTTTGACGACCCGCCCGTGAGCGACCCCTACGGCGGGGACGCCGCCGCCTATGAGCGCGCCGCGCGCGACATCGCGCGCCAGCTGCCCGCGCTGCTGGACGCGCTCTCCCCCGCCGTCCGTCTCGTCCCGCCCACCGAGGCGGACGAGGGCGAGGTGCTGGCCTACCGCGATGAATTCCTTTCCGCGGGCGAGCCCCTGCACGGCACGGCCCGGCTGGCGGAGAGCGGCAGCTACCGCGAATGGCTGGCCGCCGTGCGAGACAATCTAACGGAAGAGACGGTGCGCCCCGGCCTGGTGCCCTCCACCACGCTGCTGGCGCGGGACGCGAAAACGGGCGCGCTGGTGGGCATGATCGACATCCGCCACCGCCTCAACGACTTTCTGCTGGCCTTCGGCGGGCACATCGGCTACAGCGTGCGCCCCTCCCGGCGGCGCAGGGGATATGCCACGCGCATGCTGGCCGCCGCGCTGGAGGTGTGCCGGGAGCTGGGCCTCTCCCGCGTGATGATCGCCTGCGACAGCGAAAACGCCGCCTCGGCCCGCACCATCGAGCGGTGCGGAGGCGTTATGGAAAACGAGGTGCCGGAGGACGGCCGTCTCACCCGGCGCTACTGGATCGACCTGTAGGGGAGGGAGCAAAGCGTGAAGCTCACATTTCTGGGCGCGGCCCGCGAGGTGACGGGCAGCCGGTTTCTTTTGCAGGCAGCGGGGAAGAACATCATGGTGGACTACGGCATGGAGCAGGGCGTGGACCTGTACGAAAACGCGCCGCTGCCCGTGCCTGAAAACCGGATCGACTACGTGTTTCTCACCCACGCGCACATCGACCACAGCGGCTACCTGCCGCTATTGTACAAAAGGGGCTTCCGCGGCGCCATCTTCGCCACCGACGCCACGGCGGACCTGTGCCGCATCATGCTGCTGGATTCGGCCCACATTCAGGAGAGCGACGCGGAGTGGAAAACCCGCAAGGCCCAGCGCCAGGGCAAACCGCCCGTGGAGCCCCTCTACACCCAGGAGGACGCGCTGGGCGCATGCGGGCTGTTTCGGCCCTGCCACTACGACCAGCGGGTGGAGGTGTGCCCGGGCGTGAGCATCCGCATGGTGGACGTGGGGCACCTGCTGGGATCGGCCTCCATCGAGGTGACCGTGACCGAGGGGACGGAGACGCGCGTGATCGTCTTTTCCGGCGACATCGGCAACCTGCGTCAGCCACTCCTGCGCGACCCGCAGTACCTGCATGCCGCCGACCTGGTGGTGATGGAATCCACCTACGGGGACCGTTCCCACGGCCCCGTGCCGGACTATCTTTCCGCGCTGTCCCGCGTATTGCAGGAAACCTTCGACCGGGGCGGCAACGTGGTCATCCCCAGCTTCGCGGTGGGCCGCACGCAGGAGATGCTCTACTTCATCCGCCAGATCAAGCAGGAGGGCCGCGTTCACGGGCATGACGGCTTCCCCGTCTACGTGGACAGCCCGCTGGGCATCGAGGCCACCACCGTCTTTAACGACAACACCCGCGAGTGCGCGGACGAGGAAACCCTTGCCCTGCTGCGCGCCGGCGTCAACCCGCTCGCCTTTGACGGCCTGCGCATCGCCCAGAGCGCGGAGGAAAGCAAGCTCATCAACACCGACCCCACCCCCAAGGTGATCCTTTCCGCCAGCGGCATGTGCGACGCGGGCCGCGTGCGCCATCACCTCAAGCACAATCTCTGGCGGCCCGAATGCACGGTGCTGTTCGTGGGCTACCAGAGCGTGGGCACGCTGGGCCGCAGCATCGTGGACGGGGCCGACGAGGTGCGGCTCTTTGGCGAAACCGTGGCCGTCAACGCGCACATCGAAACGCTGGCGGGCGTCAGCGGCCATGCCGACAACGCCAGTCTGATGCGCTGGATCTCCGCCTTTGAGCAAAAGCCCCGCCACGTATTCGTGGTGCACGGCGAGGACGAGGTGGCCGCCGCCTTTGCCGCCCGCCTGGAAAGCGAGCTGGGCCTGGAAGCCAACGCGCCCTACAACGGCGAAAGCTGGGACCTGATCTCCCTGACCCGTCTGAGCGAAGGCAACCGCGAACGGCTGCGCCGTCCCTCGCGCGAGGCCGCCGCGCTGGACGCGCTGCCGAGCCGTCAGGTTACCATTATA
>UQEF01000022.1 GCA_900540045.1 uncultured Eubacteriales bacterium
AAGCTCACGCCCATCAGCGCCGCGCACGCCAGCGTACCGATCCAGGACAGCCGGGGAGGCTTCAAGGCCATCTGGCGCGCGGGTTCCAGGGTTTTGAGGCTGCTGAGCGCATCTTCTCGCTGCAGGCGCGCCATGTCGGTATCGCAGCCGCCCAGCATCACGGCGGTCTGCGCGCGGGCCATCAGCCCCAACGCATCCGCCTGCCGCGCCGCGTCCAGCGAGGTGATGGGCCACAGCCACGCGACCAGCGCAAAAATCGCAGGCAAGGCCGCCAGCGTTACCGCCCCCCAGATCGCCACCGTGGGAAACGCCCATACAAAGGAGGCAGCGCGCAGCAAAAGCACGCCCACCGCTCCCGCAAACAGGCCGTACAGGGCCCAGATAAAGGTGCGCTGCGTCCGCATGCGGCGTTTAACCGGCCGCAGCGCGCGTTCCAATTCTCTCATGCTCGTTTGCTTCCTTTCGGCGCTCTGGGCCTGCGCGCACGCAGGTTCAGCGCGGCAAGCGCGGTCAGCAGCACGGACGCTGCCGCCAGAAACGCCATATTGCAGTACAGAAAATGGTCGAAGGGAAGGTAGGAGTAGGTATTGGCCAGGCTGTAGCTGAACTGCCAGAGGATGCTGGAAAACATCTGTGTCTGCGATGCCAGCAGTGAAAACAGGCCCAGGCCGGGGTTGAGGGTGAAGGAGACCGGCGTGTATTCGATCATGTGCAGCTGCTGTCCTACGATGTTCATGGCATCATAGAGGTCGCCGATGCGCTTGACATCGTACCACAGGGGCAGAAGCGTGACCAATCCCAGCGCAAACACCGACAGGTAGCTCACCACCGTGGACGTGACCGTGCGCTGAAACAGCGACGAGCACACCAGCCCCACGCTGAGCGCCGCCAGCGCCGTCAGCAATAGAAACGCCACGCTGATAAGCACCTGCGCAAGCGTCGCGCCGCCGGTAATCAGCACCAGCGACAGCATCGGCAGGGAGCACATCACCAGCAGGGCCAGAAAGCTGAAGCTTTCCAGCAGCTTTCCGAGCACCAGCTTTACCGGGCCGGTATTGGTCACCAGCAGCAGATCCAGCGTCTGCCGCTCCCGCTCGCCGCTGATGCTGCCGGCGGTCATGGCAGGGGCCACCAGCACCAGCATGCCAAATTGCAGCATAATCATATACGCATAGCCGTCCACGCTCAGGCGCATATCACCCAAAGTGACCGTCGCGCCCATGAAGCGCCCGTATACCGTAAAATAGGCCAGCGCCGCCAGCAGCAGCGAATACAGCGTGATCAGCAGCGGCGTGCGCGCCGACCGCATGCGGCGGATGGCCGAAAAGGCAAAAATCGGATTATTCACCCTGCGTCACCTCCATAAAGACCTTTTCCAGGTTGAGGGGCGGGCGGTGGAAGTCCACCAGCGGAGCGCCCGCCGCGAGCTGTTTGAGCAGGCCCGCGGTCGCATCCTCGCCGCCGTCGAAATCCACGGTGAGCACATTGCCCTCCTCGCGCCCCACGCCGGTCACGCCCGGATACTGGCGGATGAGTGTGACCGCGGCTTCGATCGCGTCCGCCTCCGCGCGGGCGGCCAGGCGCACCCGAATAGGCGCATTGCCGCTCATATGCCGTCCCAGCTCCTCCACCGAGCCGGAGAACACCAGCCGTCCATGGTCGATGATGGTGAGCGAATCACACATTTCGGACAGTTCCGGCAAAATGTGGGAGGAGATCAGCACCGTTTTGCCCATGTCCTTGAGCGTGCGCAAAATCCCCTTCATCTCCGCTCGGGCGCGCGGGTCCATGCCGGAGGCCGGCTCATCCAGGATGAGCAGGCGCGGATCGTGGATGAGCGCCCGTGCCAGGCAAAGCCGTTGCTTCATTCCGCGGGAAAGGACGTCCACATAGCTGTCGCGCTTGTCGGTGAGGTTCACCAGCTCCAGCAGGCTTTCTGTCATGCGCCGGCGTTCCTTCTGGCCAAAGCCATAGCAGCGCGCATAGAAGTCCAGGTATTCCCAGGCTTTCAGCCGGTCGTAAACGCCGAAGAAGTCCGGCATATAGCCCATCAGGCGGCGAATTTCGCGCGGGTGGCCCGCAACGTCCACGCCGTCCAGCGCAGCCGTCCCTTCGCTAGGTTTGAGAAGCGTAGCCAGAATGCGCATGGTGGTGGTTTTTCCCGCGCCGTTGGGACCTACAAAGCCGTGAAGCTCGCCGTCATGGATGGTCAGGCTCAAATGGTCAAGCGCCAGAAAGGACCCGTAGTAACGTGTAAGCCCGTCAAGAACCAGCATCATTCCACCCTCCCTTCCATGATGATCGTCGGTATGTCGATGTCGGCATAGCCGTCGGCGGCGCCGAGCCTTTCAAACCGGCAATACAGGAATCCGTTCATCAGATACTCCTGCAAATCCGGCAGGCTGGTCTCCACCTTGGCAAGGCCGGTGATATCATCCACGGTGTAACGCTTGTATTCGTCCCACTCGCCGGTGGTGGGGTTGTAGAGAGAAACCTGGTAGGAATAGTAGGCATAGCGGATGGAGATATCCATATCCGTCACACGCATGTCCCGAGGCAGAGCGCTCAGGTCAAAGGCGAAGGCCCGGCTTTCTACCAGCGGGAAACTCTGGTACTGGGTGGGGTCCAGCTGCTCCACCAGCAGGGGCTTGCCGCTGGCGTCCTCGTCGGCTGAATAGACGGGGAAGCTGTCGCGCAGGAAGCGCACGCTTCCGTCCTCGGCCACGGGATCATAGGCCAGATCCACGCTGACCATGCCGCGCTGCGCGGTGCGCGTCACCGGCTGGCCGTCCACCTCCAGGGCAAGGTCGGTCAGCCCGTCGCAGAACGCGATAAAGCGGAACCTGCTTCCGTCGTTGTTGCGGCTGATGTTGCTCAGCAGCGAGCGGCGAATCATGGCCTCTTTGTATTCCTCCGGAGTCATGTCCTCAGGGTCCGCGCGGGTGGCGCGTTCCACAAAATCGTAGATCGAGTAGGAGAAGTTTGTCAGGTCAGCTTCGCTCAACAGCACACCGTCGCCAAAGGCTTCATCGCGGTTCCGAGGCGCGCCGGGCGCGGAGGCAGGCAGGGGCGTAAGGGCCTTTTCGGCCGTCTGACCGGGCAGCAGGTCGCCTACCGTAACAAATCCGTAGTCCGTCAGAATCACGCCATTGTCCAGAGCGGTACGGCTGTTGTTGGTTACGCGGAACACCAGGCTGTCCCCCTCCCAACGGCAGCCGCCGGATACGCCGCCCATCTCCTCGGTAGGCGCGTCACGCACCACCAGGGAAACCCAGTTCCACGAACCGTTTTCGGGATAGGTGATGGTCGTGGTGGGGCCATAGGTGCATATATAGCGCAGTTTGGCGGAATTTTCCAGGGTGAGGGGGTCGCTGTTGGTATAGTAGGAAATGCTGTCGAGCACTTCGACCCTGCCATTGGCTGCGCCCACAGTCATGGATTCGCGTCCGGCCTTGGCGGCCATGACAGCGGTGTATCCATCCTGATGGCCGTTTTCGTCCACATGAAGGACGGTATAGTAGGTGGCGGCAGGCTCGCGCAGCGGCAGGACCTGGCTCAGCCCCCACAGCGACAGCGAGGCCACAACCGCCAACGCGGGCACCGTGGCCCACATCCACTCACGCCGGTCCAGGCGCTTAAGCAGCCAGTAGCCGCCAAACCCGGCCAGCAGTATGAACGCCCCGACCACCACCATGGGCAGCGCCGCGGCGCCGGTGTTTTCCACCCCGATCTGCCTGGCCACGGACGTATCCACGGACGCGCGGTTGTCGCGAACATAACCGCCGTAGTTCCGGTTCGATATCATCTCCTGATAGCGCGCCTGGGCGAAGGAAAGCAGCAGGCGCTGCCACAGGACGTTTTTCTCCAGCCACGCGTTGAGCGGCTTTTCACTGATGGCAAAGGCGCATGTGACCACATATCCCTTTCCCACGCGCGTCACGTCTGCCAGCGCGGAGCTGCCCACCGGCTGGCCGCCTCTGCCTTCCAGCGAAACGGTCATGACTTCCTGACCAAGCGGCGTGCCGCCCACCCCAAAGGTTTCGAGCAGCTCACCGGTGATATCGCCGCCGCTTTCCACCGCGCCGGCGGAAATCCCCGTATACTTTTCAAAAAAGCCGAAATTCTCCGCCGCCTTGGCGCCGCCGCCCACGATTGCCACGCCGCCATCCTTGAGCCATCCGTCCAGCGCCTCCTGCTGCCGCTGCGTGAGCGCGTCCATATCAAAGCCGTCCACCGCCAGCATGTCAAAAAAGCGCAGGCTTTCCTCATCCGAAGGGAAGGAGGCGGCGTCCAGGGGCAGGACGGTCCAGTATTCCTCGCGCAGCAGGGGATCAGCCGCTCTTGTGATGCTGAAGCTGGAAAAATCCGCCTGGTTTCCCCCAAGCGCACCCACGATCAGCGAGGATGGGTCAATCGTTCCGCCGGGTTCTATTTCCCGCTGCACCACGGTTTCACCATCCACCACCCAGCGGACGGTATAGCTTTTCTGCATTTGGGTCAGCACCACGGGCAGGCTTGCCTCCAACGTGCTGCCCGATGCGACGGAGAGAGGAAGCTCGTAGCGGTCGTATTCCTGTTCGTTGCGGTTCACATCGACCGTAACCACGCCGGACATATCTGCATCGCTGTTGGTGATGCGGACATGGACAGGCAACGTGCGCACGTAGGTGATCACGCCATCATAGCCGATATCCGCCTCCAGCGCCACTCCCGCGCAGGCTGCGGCGGGCATCAGCAGCATCGCGGCGCACAGCACCAGCGAGCCAAGTTTCAAAAGGGGTTTCCGTATCATCTGCGTTCCTCCTTGCCGCGCCACGGCGCGTTTTGAAGCGCTTACGCATATGCAACGGAACGAATCTGGGTTTTCTTCCCACGCCTCCGGGTTTGGGCTGCCAAAAATGTAACAATCACCCGCATAAAAAAAGAAACCGCCGCAAAGCGGTCTCCCGTAGCCCTTTTTTCACACCACAATCCGGTCGCAGACACCCAGCACCAGCTCGCGCAGGGCCTCGGCATAGCAGGCCGTTTCCCGCGCGTTCTGCACGGACAGATACAGGATATGAATGATGGAACCCACCATCTCGTCGGACACGCGGAAGGTGATGCCCTCCCGCTTGAGCAGCTCCAGAATGCGCATGGACATGCTCTTGAAATGCGCCAGCGCCTCCTCGGAGGCGACAAGTGCGACCAACTGGGGCATATCCTCTTTGAGGAAGCGCATCACGTTGAGCTCTGCCAGACGATCAAAGGCGGCGTTGACCGCATTGGCGGTGCGCTCACGGCTGCTGCCCGCCGACTGGCGCAGCGCCCGCTCCGCCTCGCCCACGATGAGCATTTCAAAGTGCATGCCCACTTGCAGAAACAGTTCTTCCTTGCTGTCGTAAAACTTATAGAAAGTGGATTTGGAGATGCCCGCGTCCGACGTGAGACGCTCCAGCGAGATCCGCTTCACATCCATGCCCACCGCGTGACGGCAAGCGCTGTCAAACAGCCGGGCGCGAATATCCTCCATCTGCTGCGGCGTAAATGCCTGCGGCATATGCTTTCCCCCTCCGCCATACCGTTGTTGTCTTATTCGACCGATTTGAGCGCCTCCACCATATCGATGCCACGTACCTTCCGCGTCAGCAGCAGCTGAATCAGCAGGCTGAACACATAGGTGACCACGCTGGCCAGCACCACCGACAGTGCCGCCGGTCGGCTGGGATAGGCCATCATTTCCGATTCGCACACCCGCAGCACCAGACCCGTCAGGCCGATGCCGGGAAGGATGCCGCACAGCACGCCCAGCAGGCTTACGATGTTGTTTTCGCCGATGATCAGGCCGCGGATTTCCTTCTGATGGTAGCCAAGTACCTTGAGCGTGGCGTATTCACGGGTGCGTTCGGAAAAGTTCATCAGGCCCATGTTGTAGCAAATCACAAAGGCCAGAGCCAGCGCGATCAGTGTAATCATGGCAAAGATGGAGGCCAGCATATCCAGCATCTGCATCAGCTCCTGCGCCTGGTCCACGGGCCAGTTCAGCTGATCCACTTCCTCCATGGCATCCAGCTCGGACAGGCAGGCCTGCGTGGGTCCCTTGAGCAGGATGGCCGTGGGCATAAAGCCCCCTTTGCGCAGGCTTTCCCAGGTGCCACTTTCCATATATAGTCCCTGCGAGACGCTGTTGTACACGATCTGCGTGATTTTGACCCGTACGGGGTCGTCGTCCCCGGGGAAGAACAGCTCGAGCGTATCGCCCACGGAAACCTCCAGCGTCTGGGCCAGCTTTTCGGTGATGGCGGTTCCTCCGGGCAGAATGTCCACCAGCGTTTCATTCTTGCCCACACGCAGCATCGTCTGCCCCGGCTCCACCACGGTCAGGAGCGTGGTGCGGCTCTCGGCGGCTGACCGTGCACTGAGCGATTTTTCCATGATGCATTCCACGCCCTCCGCGTCCAAACGGCGGCGGTAGCTTTCCGCCTCATCGGTCTCGCCGGTCAAGTCCGCGCGTACATCATAGCACAGGGCCTTGGTGTAATGGTTTTCGGCCAGCGCATTGACCGAATCCTGCAGTCCCAGAGAGGCGATGATCAGCGCGTTGCAGCACAGTATGCCTACGAAGGACATGATGGTGCGCATGCGGTTGCGCATGAGATTGCGCACGATCATCTTGGTGTTGAAGTTAAAGCGCCGCCACAGAAATCCCACGCGCTCCAAGAGGATGCGCCTGCCCGCCTTGGGCGGCTTGGGCCGCAGCAGGTCGGCAGTGGTTTCCCGCGCGCTTTTCTGGTAGGTGTAGAGGCAGATCAGCACGCTCATTACCACGGTGAGCGCCACCATGGCCCATGCCTCGCCCGAGATGGCTGGATACAGCTTGTAGGGGTACTCGTTCTGTCCCAGCAGCAGCGCCCAGATCACGTTGGGCAAAAGCGCGTGCCCCGCCACCACCCCCAGAAGCGAGCCGATCAGCGAGGGCCACACCGCATATGACAGGTAATGTCCACGAATACGCCGGGAGGGATAGCCCAGCGCCTTGAGCGTGCCCAGCTGCATGCGCTGGTTTTCGATCATGCGGGTCAGCGTGGTCATCACAATGAGCGCAGCCACCGCATAGGCGATCAGCGGGAAAACCAGCGTGAGATTGGCGAACATATCGGCATTGCTCTGGGCGTTGGCCGTACTCTGATGCGCACCCCGGTTGACCACCAGCGCCGCGGGCAGCGCAGCCGTTATGGCCTTTTCCGCCTGTTGGGCATCGACGCCATCAGCGAGCTTTACCAGCACCTGCGTCATGGGCAGATCCGGCATGCCGCAGGTATTAATGAGGATGTAGCCGTACTGATCGGGGTTGGGGTATACGCCATCGGTCACACAGATAAATTCCGGGCTGTAGACCACACCCCGCACCACAAAGCCATATTCCTGCCCGGACAGTTTGACGCTCACGCGGTCCCCCACGGACAGGCCGTGTACCTCGGCAAATCCCGCCTGAATCAGGCAGCCGCGCGAATCCGTCTGGGAAAGAGCCTCTCCCTCCACCACCAGCGGCTGGTTGATGCGCATGGGTCCATCATAGGCCGTCACGTTCAGCGTGGGCTCGCCAGGCAAGTCGCTTTCCAATTCCGCTGTGGCGCGGGCGCATACGTCGTTCACCCCGCTGATGGAACGGATTCTCTCCAGGGTATCGCGGTCCGCGCTGGGAACGCTGACCCAGAAATCCGCCAGGTTGTTCTGGGCAAAGTACGTGTCGATCGTGCCCTGCGCCAGCCGGGCCGTGCCGTCCAGCCCCGCAAACATGAACGTCCCCAGCGAGCAGAGCATCACAATGGCAAAAAACTGCATGCCGGACCGGCGCATATCGCGCACCAGCTTTTTTCCC
This sequence comes from uncultured Eubacteriales bacterium, assembly GCA_900540045.1. GTDB lineage: Bacteria > Bacillota > Clostridia > Christensenellales > Aristaeellaceae > Limiplasma > Limiplasma merdipullorum. The sequence goes on from UQEF01000022.1 coordinate 7,862, forward strand.
AGAGCGCTCATGGCCATGGGCACGTTCCTCCTTCGGCAGCGAATCAAATAAAAACAAAATATGGAATTTGTTTTCAGCTTCAACAAAAGAAAAACGCGGCGCGCAGCTGAAAACAAATTATTTTCTTTGTTTTCACGCTGTTATTATAAGGGTTTTGACATGGCAAGTCAACGTAGGCGCAAAAACGTTACAATTCGTTCATGGTTGCTGAAAAAGCGCTTGACAGATACCCCATGGGGGTATATAATCCTAAATACCCCCATGGGGTATATTAAGTTGAAACGGGGTGTCACTATGGCCTGTGAGCCCACCTGCTGCCATCGGACCAAGGAACGCACCGAGGCTGAATACAAAAGCCTGGTACATCGCCTCAACCGCATCGAAGGACAGATTCGCGGCATTCGGGGCATGCTGGAAAAGAGCGCCTATTGTCCCGACATTCTGGCTCAGGCCGCCGCGGCCAATGCGGCGCTGAATGCCTTCAGCCGCGAGTTGCTGGCACAGCACCTGCGTACCTGCGTAGTACAGGACATTCGTCAGGGCAAGGACGAAACCATTGACGAGCTGATGGATACCCTGCGCAAGCTGATGCGCTAGCCTGCCGCAGTCCAGAAAAGGAGAGAAATCATGAAACAATATCAGGTAACCGGCATGAGCTGCGCAGCGTGCAGCGCGCGCGTGGAAAAAGCCGTATCCAAGGTACCGGGCGTAACGGCCTGCTCGGTAAGCCTTCTGACCAACAGCATGGGGGTGGAAGGCACCGCCGGTGAACAGGCTGTCATAGCGGCGGTGGAGGCTGCGGGCTATGGCGCAAGCGTGAAAGGTGCGCCCGCCGTCGCGGCGCCTGCGGCGGACGACCCGCTGGCCGATCATGAAACACCTGCGCTCAAGCGGCGGTTGTACAGCTCGCTGGTGTTTCTGGTGGCGCTGATGTACCTGTCCATGGGGCACATGATGTGGGGCTGGCCTGCGCCTGCCTTTCTTGCGGAAAATCATGTGGCGATGGGGCTTGCACAGCTGCTGTTGACGGTGATCATCATGGTCATCAACCAGCGTTTTTTCATCAGTGGCTTCAAGAGCCTGTGGCACAGAAGCCCCAACATGGATACGCTGGTAGCGCTGGGTTCAACGGCCTCGTTCGTCTACAGCGTGTATGCCCTGTTTGCCATGACCGGCGCCCAGGCGCGGGGCGACGCCGCGCAGGTGATGGGCTGGATGCACGAATTCTATTTTGAATCCGCCGCGATGATATTAACGCTCATCACTGTGGGCAAGATGCTGGAGGCCCGCTCCAAGGGCCGCACCACCGACGCGCTCAAGGGGCTGATGAAGCTGGCTCCTCAAACCGCCACGCTGCTGGTAGACGGTCAGGAGCGTACCGTGCCCATCGGGGACGTCAAGCAGGGGGACCTCTTTGTGGTGCGCCCTGGTGAAAATATCCCCGTTGACGGCGTGGTGCTGGAAGGACACAGCGCGGTAAACGAATCCGCTCTCACGGGCGAAAGCATCCCCGTGGATAAAACCGAGGGGGACGCCGTATCGGCTGCCACGGTGAATCAGTCCGGATTTTTGCGCTGTCAGGCCACCCGCGTGGGCGAGGACACCACGCTTTCCCAGATCATCCGCATGGTCAGCGACGCGGCGGCCACCAAGGCGCCTATCGCCAAGGTGGCGGACCGGGTAAGCGGCGTGTTTGTACCGGTGGTGATCGCCATCGCGCTGATCGCGACGGCCGTATGGCTGGCCACGGGCGCGGACTTTGGATATGCTCTGGCGCGGGGTATTTCAGTGCTGGTCATCAGCTGCCCGTGCGCGCTGGGGCTGGCCACGCCGGTAGCCATCATGGTGGGCAACGGCAAGGGCGCCAAAAACGGCATTCTTTTCAAGACCGCCGTATCACTGGAGGAAGCAGGAAAGGTGCGCGTGGTGGCTCTGGATAAAACCGGCACCATTACCACCGGCCAACCCCGTGTGACCGACGTTCTGCCGGCTCCCGGCGTAACGGATGAACAGTTGATTGCCGCCGCCTATGCCCTGGAGCAAAAGAGCGAGCATCCCCTGGCCCATGCCGTGGTAGAGCGGGCTCAAAACCTGGGCCTCAAGGCGCAGGAAGTTTCCGACTTTGCCGCGCTGCCCGGTAACGGCCTGACTGCCATGCTGGACGGCGAGGCGCTTTCCGGCGGCAGCCTGGCCTTTATCTCCGGGCGGACTGAGGTTTCCGGGGACATGCGCGCCCAGGCTGATCACCTCAGCGGCGAAGGCAAGACCCCGTTGCTGTTCAGCCGGGGAGGGCGGCTGATGGGCATGATTGCTGTGGCCGACGCCATCAAGCCCGAAAGCCCGCAGGCCGTGCGGGAGCTTCAAAACATGGGCATCCGCGTCGTCATGCTCACCGGCGACAACCAGCGCACCGCCGAAGCCATCGGCCGTCAGGCAGGCGTGGACCAGGTCATCGCAGGGGTGCTGCCCGACGGCAAGGAGAGCGTGATCCGCTCGCTGCAATCGCAGGGCAAGGTAGCCATGGTGGGCGACGGCATCAATGACGCTCCCGCGCTCACCCGCGCGGACATCGGTATCGCCATCGGCGCCGGCACGGACGTGGCCATTGATGCGGCGGATGTCGTGCTCATGAACAGCCATCTCACCGATGTGCCCGCCGCCATCCGCCTGAGCCGTGCCACGCTGCGCAACATCCACGAAAACCTGTTCTGGGCCTTTATCTACAATATCATCGGGATCCCGCTGGCAGCGGGGGTGTTTATTCCCCTGCTGGGATGGCAGCTCAACCCCATGTTCGGGGCCGCGGCCATGAGCCTGTCCAGCTTCTGCGTCGTCTCCAACGCGCTGCGCCTGAATCTGTTTGACCCGCACAGCGCGAGGAAGGACCATAAAATCAAATTTGCGAAGGAGCCAAAAACCATGCAGAAAACCCTGAAGATCGAAGGTATGATGTGCACCCACTGTTCCGGCCGCGTCAAAAAGGCGCTGGAGGAGCTGCCCGGCGTCGTTTCCGCCGAAGTGAGCCATGAAAGCGGCACCGCCGTGGTCACCATGAGCGCCCCTGTAGACGATGCCACGCTGAAAAAGGCCGTGGAGGACCAGGGGTATCAGGTGGTCGGCTGAGCCGTTCGCCGGACAGCAAGACGCGGCGGGATGCGTAAATGTCCCGCCGCGTCTTGCTGCTTTTTTATGAAACGATCTCCACGCCCAGCAGCCCGGCCAGGTCGAGCACCTGCGCCGCCGTAACCTTCATCCCTCGCAGGTCGGTGAGGGAAACGGTCCACCCGGCGATACGGCAGGTGGTCATGTCCAGGCCCGAAAGCTGCGTGCGCGCCCACTGCGCACGTTCCAGATCCGAATGATCAAAACGCACCCTGGACAGCCTATTCTCCGACCACAGGCTGTCTCGAAGGCGGCAGTCCGAAAAGACGGCATGGTCCAGCTTGCACTCCGCAAAGGAGGCGTAATCCAGCATGCAGCCGTCAAAGGCCACGTTCATCAGCGCGCCCCGCATGATTTCCAGCCCCGTCATGCGGCAGCCTCGCAGGCGTGCCCGCTGAAACGCCGCGTTCGTAAGCCGCGCGTTGCTCCATTCGCACTTATCAAAGACGCAGTCCACGAAGCTGATTCGCTTGAAATCGTTATCGCCAAACCGGCAGCGCTCAAACACGCAGCCTCGCACGTCCAGCGTTTTGCCCGAAAAACCGGTCAGCTCCCCGTCCACAAAGCGCAGGTTTTCCAGGTCCTCGTCTCTGGCCAGCGCCACGGCTGCCGCCTCCGAAAGCGTGGGGCTTTCCATAGGTTGCGTCGCCAGCACAGGTTCCGCCACCCTCCACCCGTCTTTCATGTGCATGCTCCCACTCCTCTCCCCTTTTGTCCATTATAGGGGGCTGTGTCCTCCGCCGCAAGCCTCCATTGCCCTGATGAGGAAAATCATTCGTTGTCATCCCAGTCCGTGCGTGCTATAATAAATGTTATTAAGAGGTTATTCGATAAGGAGGAACATGCGATGAAGCGCAGAATCGGCATTTTGACCAGCGGGGGCGACTGCCCCGGCTTGAATGCGGCCATCCGCGGCGTGGCGCGTGCCGCCTATGAGCTTTTTGACGCGGAAATTATCGGTATCCGCAACGGCTATGGCGGGCTGATCGAGGGTGAATATCAGGAGATGAGCAAAAAGCAGTTCTCCGGTATTCTCACGCTGGGCGGCACCATTCTGGGCACCAGCCGGCAGCCGTTCCGCAATATGCGGGTGATCGATGAACGCGGCGTGGATAAGGTTGCCGCCATGAAAAAGACCTACAAGGATTTGAAGCTGGACTGTCTGGTTACCCTGGGCGGGAACGGGACGCACAAAACGGCCAACCTGCTCAGCGAGGAGGGCCTCAACGTCATCGGCCTGCCCAAGACCATTGACAACGATATCTACGGCACCGATTTCACCTTTGGCTTCCATACGGCGGTGGACATCGCCACGGAGGTCATCGACCGCATTCACACCACAGCCACCAGCCATGGCCGGTGCATGGTGATTGAGCTGATGGGCAACAAGGCGGGCTGGCTAACGCTGTATGCGGGTCTGGCAGGCGGCGCAGATGTCATCCTGCTGCCGGAGATTCCCTACGATATCAAAAAAGTGGCCCAGGCTGTGGAGGCCCGCGCCAAGAGCAAGAAGCCCTTCAGCATCATCGCCGTGGCCGAGGGCGCCATGAGCGAGGAAGCAGCCAAAATGAAGAAGAAGGAGCGCGAGGCCTACCGTGCCACGCTGCCCTATGACTGCATCAGCAAGCGCATCGCCGCACAGCTGAGCGAAATGGTCGGCGTGGAGGCGCGGCATGTGGTGCCCGGCCACATCCAGCGCGGCGGCAGTCCCAGCGCCTACGACCGTGTGCTCTCCACCCAGTTTGGCGTGCATGCTGCCCAGCTCATCCGGGATGAAATCTACGGCGTAACGGTGGCCCTGGACGGCAACGAGATTATTCACAACAAACTCAAGGACATCGCGGGTGTACCCAAGCCCGTGCCCAAGGATGACCATGTGCTCACCACCGCCCGCAACATGGGAATCTGCATGGGCGACTGATTCCTCCTTTGCGCATCTCCTGCGGACATCCTCCGTGCCGACGGCGGATGTCCGTCTTTTTTATGGGGCAGCCCTTGCTTTCCCTGTCCAAACAGGGTACAATCTTAGCAGAATATATCGAAAGGCAGGTGAGCAGGATGGACGGCTGTGACAGCCGAGATCGAAGAACCTCAGCCGGTCGAAAGCGGCACCCAGGCGCCGCGGTCCGAAAGCGCGGGCAACCGTTCACCCTGCCTCAAGCAGCGTGAACGAGCGCGGCGGCTTTTGGCTTGCTTTCAACCGGCTCTTCCACAGGGAAATCAGGAAGGAGGAGACGTTCAAAATGGAGCCGAAAATCCCCGTTACGGAAGAAGCCGCCCTGACCCCCAAGCCGGATTATGCGGCGGAGATTACCCGAATTGTCAAAAGCCCTGCATCCCCCAACGTGATGCGGGAGCGTTTGAAAGACTACCACGAAAAAGATATCGCCGAGGTTCTGCCCACGCTGACCCCGGCGGAGCGAAAAAAGCTTTACCGTATCCTGGACGCGGACATGCTTGCCAACATTCTGGAGCGTCTGGAGAACGATGAGGCAGTCGGATTTCTTTCCGAAATGGATCTGAGCAAGGCCGCCCGTACGATTGAAAGCATGGAAACCGACGCGGCGACGGCGATTCTTTCCGGGCTGGACCGCAAGAAAAAAAGCGACCTTCTCGAATGCATGGACGAGACCTCCAAAAAGGAGCTCGCCCTGATGCAAACCTTTGATGACGGCGAAATCGGCAGCAAGATGACCACCAACTATGTCTCTGTCCGCGATAACCTGACGGTGAAGCAGGCCATGAGCTCCCTGATTGAACAGGCCGCCGAAAACGACAACATCTCCACGCTTTTTGTGCGGGACAGCAACGATGTGTTCTGTGGCGCGATTGACTTGAAGGAGTTGATCATCGCCCGGCCGGAAACCGATTTTCATTCTCTCATCATGACCTCCTACCCCTATGTGTATGGGCATGAGGACATTGACGACTGTCTGGAGCTGCTCAAGGACTATTCCGAGGACCTCATCCCCGTCCTGGATAACAACAACCACCTGTTGGGCGTCATTACCTCGCAGAACATGGTGCAGGTCGTGGACGATGAAATGGGTGAAGACTACGCCCGTCTGGCCGGCCTGACCGCCGAGGAAGACCTGACCGAACCACTCCGTCAGAGCATGCAAAAGCGCCTTCCGTGGCTGTTTGTGCTGCTGGGATTGGGCCTGCTGGTATCCACTGTGGTGGGTGCGTTTGAGCAGGTCATGTCCCAGCTGACGCTGATTATGTGCTTCCAGTCCCTCATCCTGGATATGGCGGGCAACGTGGGCACCCAGTCCCTGGCGGTGACCATACGCGTCTTAATGGATGAGAACCTAACCTTCCGGCAAAAGTTCGGGCTGGTGGTCAAGGAGGTGCGCATCGGCTCTGCCAACGGCCTGTTGCTGGGGCTGGCATCCTTTGTGCTGATCGGGCTGTACATCTGGCTGTTCCGCAGCCGCGACCTGATGACCGCTTTTGCCGTGTCCGGGTGCATCGGCCTCTCGCTGCTGGTGGCCATGGCCATTTCCAGCGCTGTGGGTACGTTGATTCCCCTGTTCTTCAAAAAGATCAACATCGACCCCGCTGTGGCCTCCGGGCCGCTCATCACCACCGTCAACGACCTGGTGGCCGTGGTCACCTATTATGGTCTGAGCTGGCTTCTTCTTCTGCAAATCATGCATCTTGCCGGCTAAGTGATCTGTACCGGCGTTTGGAAGTGCCGGCGGCAGTAACGCGCCCATCAGTGGCGGCGCACAAAGCATTTGGGAGGGAAAGAAACGCTTCTTTCCCTCCCGCTGCTTATATTCCCTCTCAATTTGCGTGAGCAATTCCCGGCCCGGTCGCCAGAGCATAGCTTTTGACCTTGTCGCTCTCCAGCTCCTCGCGATGCATGTCCACGGCGGTGAGCTGGTTATTCTCATAGGTTTTATAGTAGTAGATGCCTTTGCTGGCGTTGATGCAGCAGGAATAGGTGGTGATGTCCCAGCGTTCGTCCGCCCGTACCGCGCCGCGCGGCATGGCCACCGCGTCCAGCAGGTGGAAAAACTGCGACACGCTGCTGTTTTCCTCGGCATCGCAGACGGAATTGAGCCGCAGGAAGGCCGCTTTGACAAAGCGGGATGCCGGCGAAAAATCGCCCGGAAGGCCAAGAGTACCGAATCCGCGGCCAAACGGCGTCAGTTTCAGCCCGGCAGCGAAGCTGTTTTCCGGCTCTCCGGATCGCACCCCCATGTACTGGCGCAGGTTGGTCAGCTGGAAATCAAAGGGCGGGTTGTTGGTGAGCACGCCCACGGGGTTGTCGTACACGCGCATGCCGCCTTGCATGCATTCCACTACGATGGAGCTTTCCCGGTCTGCGATGTGCCAGTGCAGGGGCGCCAGGGGCATCTGTTCGCTGAACGGAATGCTCATGATATGGGTTTGCTCGAGCAAGGCGCGCGCCTCCTCCACGCAGGCGCATTTTCCCAGCACCCACAGCGGGAGCTCAAAGGGGGACACATTGGCCTTGTCCTCGCTGAGCTGCGCAGAATAAAAGGCGTTGCCCGGGAAATTCAGTCCCGCGATGCACAGGCCCTTTTCATTCGCTGCCTCCGCATACAGGGGATAGCCGTCCACAACCGTCGCCATACCGATCATGGCGTAGTGCCGCCTGCATTCGCCCGCCTTGCGAAAGACAATCGGGTATTGTCGCGGCGTGATCGCTACCTGCTCGCCAAAGGAATATTCAAGGTCCAGGTTTCGTCCAAAGTAAAAGTCCCCGGTTGTCAGGGCAATGCTGGTGCACATGGTTTTCTCTCCTTGCGGCGGCCGTGGTTGTTCGCCGCCTTTTTCAGTATGCTGCGCCGCAGCCGGCGTCATGTATGCCGAAAAAACAAACGGGACGGCGCGCAGCCGTCCCGTTGCATGCCGGTTAGACAGGCATGGTCTTTTCTTCCTTGTTGAGCATGGTGCTGTCCACACCCAGCTGCTTGGCCTGACGGTACTGGAAGTACTTGATTGCCACCTGCGGGAACAGGGCGTAGCTCAGCACGTCCTCCTCCTGCTGGTAGTAGTCGCGAATCTCCTCGCGGTACTTATCCAGTTCGGGCGGGATGTCGTCGGCAGGACGATGGGTAATGACCTTGTCGTCGCCGATGCACTTTTTGCGAACTTCTTCGTTGACGGGCGCGGGCAGCCTGCCGTACTCGCCGCGAAGCAGGGCCTTGGACTCCTTGGTTACCATCTTGTAGCGCTCGCCGGCCAGGACGTTCATTACAGCCTGAGTGCCCACGATCTGGCTGGTGGGCGTCACCAGCGGCGGATAGCCGAAGTCCTTGCGCACGCGCGGCACCTCAGCCAGCACGTCGTAGTACTTATCCATGGCGTTGGCCTGCTTGAGCTGACCGATCAGGTTGCTCAGCATGCCGCCAGGCACCTGATAAATCAGCGTATTTGCGTCGGTCGCAAGCACGCGGGCAGGATCGCGCCATCCTTCCTTGGTCAGCTCGTCCGCCACGCCACGGAAGTAGGCGGCCAGTTCACTAAGCAGCTTAAGGTCCAGACCGGTGTCATACTCGGTGCCCTGAAGCGTTGCCACCATGGACTCGGTGGTGGGCTGGGAGGTACCGTTGCCCAGTGCGGAAAGCGCGGTGTCAATCACATCCACGCCCGCCTCCACGGCCTTGAGCAGCGTCATGGCGCCGGTGCCGGTGGTATCATGCGTATGCAGGACGATGGGCAGGTTCGTTTCCGCCTTGAGGCGCTTGATCAGGCTGTAGGCCTTGTAGGGCAGCAGCAGGTTAGCCATGTCCTTAATACAGATGATATCCGCGCCCATCTTGGCGATGTCGGCGGCCAGCTTCACGAAGTAATCCTCCGTGTGCACGGGGCTGATGGTGTAGCTCATGGCCACCTCGGCGGTTCCGCCGTATTTCTTGGTGGCCTTGACGGCGGTTTCCATGTTGCGCAGATCATTGAGCGCGTCGAAGCAGCGGATGATATCGCAGCCGTTTTCAACCGTCTTTTTCACGAAGAAATCGACCACGTCGTCGGCGTAATGCTTGTAGCCCAGCAGGTTCTGGCCGCGCAGCAGCATCTGCAGCTTGGTGTTGGGCAGGCCCTTGCGCAGCTTGCGAAGGCGCTCCCACGGGTCCTCGTTGAGGAAGCGCAGGCAGCTGTCGAAGGTCGCGCCGCCCCAGCATTCCAAAGAGAAGTAGCCTACTTTGTCCAGCTTTTCAAACGCAGGCTCCATCTGGGAGAATCTCATGCGCGTAGCGGCCTGGCTCTGGTGCGCGTCGCGCAGGATGGTATCGGTAATTCCAACCTTGGCCATTGTTTTCACCTCTTAAATTGCGATTAACCGAACATGCTCAGCAGGATACCGGCAGCGATGGCCGAGCCGATCACGCCTGCCACGTTGGGGCCCATGGCGTGCATGAGCAGGAAGTTGCCGGGGTTGGCCTTCTGGCCCTCCACCTGGCTCACACGCGCGGCCATCGGCACGGCGGACACACCGGCGGAACCGATGAGCGGGTTGATCTTGCCACCGGAGAGCTTGTTCATGACCTTGGCCAGTAGCACGCCGCCCGCGGTGCCAAAGCCGAAGGCGAGCACGCCCACGACGATGATGCCCAGCGTCTTGGGCGACAGGAAGGTGGAGGCGGTCGCCGTCGCGCCGACCGTGGTGCCCAGGAAGATGGTGACGATGTTCATCAGCTCGTTCTGGGCGGTCTTGTTCAGACGGTCCACCACGCCGCTCTCACGGAACAGGTTGCCCAGCATCAGGCAGCCGACCAGCGGTGCCGCAGAGGGCAGCAGCAGGCTTACGATGATGGTCACCGCGATGGGGAAGATGATCTTCTCGCGCTTGCTCACGGGGCGCAGCTGCTCCATGACGATCTCGCGCTCCTTCTTGGTGGTCAGAGCGCGCATGATGGGCGGCTGAATCACCGGCACCAGCGCCATGTAGCTGTAGGCCGCCACGGCGATGGGGCCAAGCAGGTGCGGAGCCAGCTTGCCGGTCAGGTAGATGGCGGTGGGGCCGTCCGCGCCGCCGATGATGCCGGTGGAAGCGGCTTCCTGCGGGGTGAAACCCATCACGGTATAACAAACGATGAAGGTGATGAAGATGCCCAGCTGCGCGGCAGCGCCCAGCAGCAGGCTCTTGGGGTTGGCAATCAGGGGACCGAAGTCGGTCATGCAGCCCACGCCCAGGAAGATCAGGCAGGGGTAAATGCCCAGCTTCACGCCCAGATACAGGTAGTCCAGCATGCCGGGAGTAATGACCTTGCCGGCGGTAGCCAGCAGCTGGCCGCTAACGGTGAACACCTGTCCATCGGCCAGATACGCGCCCGCGGAGCTGATGATGATCTGCGCGCTGTTGGCCAAAATGGAGCCGTCAGCGGTGACCAGCGCACCCGCGGCGTTAAACGCGCCGCCAGCAGTGATGGCATCCACGATTTGACCCAGCATGTTTCCGGCTGCGTCCATCACGGCGCCCTGAGCGGTAAAGGTGTAAGCAACCGGGTTGGTCAGCGCCGAAGAGTCCAACAGCACCGCGCCGCCAAACAGGCTCCAGTTGGTGTGGCCGCCAGCAAACAGCTCCTGATTGTACATACCCGCAATAGGCAGGTTGGTCAGCAGCATGCCAAATGCAATGGGCATCAGCAAAAGCGGTTCGTACTTTTTGACCACGGCCAGATACATCAGCACGCACGCGATAGCGATCATGATCAGCGGCTTGGGATCGCTAAACAGCGCATAAATGCCAGAATCCTGGCAAAGCTTGATTAAACTCTCGCCCACGTTCATGGTTTGAAATCAACTCGCTTTCTTTTGAGAATGTGGGAAAGGCCGCGAATGATCTCAGCCAATAACGATGAGCGGGTCGCCGCTGTTGACAGAAGCGCCCTTGGCGGCCACGACCTGCTTGATGGTGCCGTCGCAGGGAGCCATGATCTCGTTTTCCATCTTCATGGCTTCCAGGATCAGCAGAATATCGCCCTTTTTCACGGTAGCGCCTTCGGTCACGCGCACTTCCAGGATGGTGCCGGGCATAGGAGCGTTCACCTTCTGGCCTCCGGCAACAGGGGCAGCAGCAGCGGGGGCGGCAGGCGCGGGAGCGGCGGCGGGAGCAGCCACAGGCGCGGGAGCAGCTACAGGAGTGACAACGGGGGCGGCAACAGGAGCGGCAACAGGAGCGGACGCAGCGCCCACTTCCTCGACGGCGACGGAATAAGCGACACCATTGACCGTGATATTGAACTGACGCATGGGGTGGAATCCTCCTTCAACAAATGCAGTGGTTTCTTTGGAAATCAGAAGCGGCTGTAGGTCTGTTCCTCGCGGCCCGCGCGGTTCCAGGCGGGCGCGTTGCTGACGCGCTTGACATGGCGCACCACAAATCCGGCGGGCGCCTGCCATACGGCGGCAATCGCGGCGGTGATGGCGGCGATCACCTCGGCGCTTACGCCTTCGCTGGCTGCGGGAGCCGGATCAGCCACAGGCGGCGCGGATACGACGGGAGCGGCGGGCTTGGCCTTTTCAGGCTTCTTTTCGCCGGTGGACCGGTCGGTGATGAACGAAAGCACCTTGATGAAAACGATCAGGATAATCAGGCCGAGAAACACAACCAAAAGGCCGATCACCATAACGCCAATGCCGAAGATCAAGTTCTCCATGAATATCCCTTCCTTTCGGCGTTACATGGGCAGGTTGTCATGCTTCTTGGGCGGGTTGGAATCGCGCTTGGAGCCGAGCATCTCCAGGGCGGAAATCAGCATGGCGCGGGTCTTGGCGGGATCGATGATATCGTCCACCATACCGTCCTTGGCTGCGTTGACCGCTCCGGCCACCTTTTCCACATACTCGCCGGCATACTTGGCGCGGGCTTCCTCCACGGACAGGTCCTTGTCGGCCTTGACCTGATCGGCATAGAGCACTGCCACCGCCGCCTCGGGCGTAAGGGCGGAGATCACCGCGCCGGGCCAGGCGTAGGTGATGTCGGCGTTGGCCTTGCCGCCCATGGCCACGTAAGCCTGGCCAATCGCATCGCCGGTTACCACGGCCAGCTTGGGGGCGGTCGCCTCGGCATAGGCAAAGAGCAGCTGGCTCTGGGCCTTGAACAGCCAGCCCTGCGCGTTCACACTGTCCACGGTCACGCCGCAGGTGTTGAGCAGGCTGATGACGGCGATGCCGAAGCAGTCCATGAAACGCACAAAGCGCGCGGCCTTCTGCAGGGCGCCCGCGGTCAACTTGCCGCTGGCAGCCACCACGCCCACGCTGTGTCCGCCCATGCGGCCCATGAACACGCGCACGGAAGGCTCGTAAGCGGCGTAGAGCTCGATGGAGGCGCCGCCGTCCATCAGCGCGGCCACAAGCGCGTCCACATCCGCCGCGTCGATGGCGGGAATCAGGCGGCTCATGTCGTCGCTGTCGATGATTTCGCTGTCCTCAAGGTTGCTGGAGGGCAACAGGGCCAGCACCTGCTTGGCCTTCAAAAGCGCCTCGTCCTCGGTGGCGGCGGTCAGCGCGCAGGCGCCCATGCCGGCGGCCACCTTCGCGCCGCCCAGCTCCTGAGGCTTGACGTCCAGTCCGTTCATGGCAGCCAGCACCTGCGGGCCGAACACCATCACTTCGCCCACTTTTTCCGCTACGATGGACACGTCCGCCAGCTGGGTCAGCAGCGCCGCGCCGCCGATGCAGGGGCCCAGCACCACCGATACGATGGGGCATACGCCGCTCATGCGGGCCAGCTTCTGATAAATCTCGCTGTACGCGCTCATGGCGGCGGCGCCTTCGTCGATGCGCACGCCGGCGCTGTCCAGCAGCGCCACCACGGGCGCGCCCGTCTTGAGGGCCATGTCCAGGAGCTTGAGGATTTTGACAGCCTGGGCCTTGCCCATCGCGCCGCCGTGAACCGTGAAATCCTGCGCGAAGAGGTACACCGGACGCTCCTCAATGGTGGCATATCCGGTGATGACGCCCGCGCCTTCCTCGTTTTGGCTCACCAGCGCAAACAGCTCCACAAAGCTGCCGGCATCCGCGAGCTTTTCCACACGCTCGCGCGCGGTCAGCTTGCCTGCTTCGCGCTGTTCCTTGAGGCGCTTTTCGTTGCCGCCGAGGATGGCGTCACGAATTTCCAGCACCTTTTGAAGGTCTTGAGAATTGTGCATTTCCGTTCTCCCTTCCATGCGGTAATGGTCTTTGGTCAGGGGCAAACTGGCGAAAGTCCAACTTACACCCCATTCATTTGTTTCTGCATATCCTTCCTGTTTTCCTGCCCTCATGACAATCTTTTCACGATTTTGGGGCGTTTTTTTTTCGTAATGCCTTTAAACCGTTGTTTCGCCTGCGTTTTCCCCGGCAAGAAAGCCGTCGATAAGGGCGCGCGCCTGGGCGGCGGGATCGGCCGTCATATCCAGCCAGTGTATGGCCTGGTCACGCCGGAACCAGGTCATCTGACGCTTGGCAAACTGCTTGATGGCCGTGGAAAGCAGGTCGCGCATTTCCTCAAGCGTGGCGATCCGTCCCGTCAGATACTGGGTGATGAAACGGTACTCAAGCCCCAGCTTCAAAAGAAACTCCTCGCTCACGCCCCTGTCCAGAAGCCCGCGCACCTCCTCTACCATGCCCTCGTTAAGCCGCCGGTCCAGCCGCTGGTCGATGCGGCGGCGCAGGGTATCCCGATCCCAGGTCACCCCCAGGCGCAGCGTCTCATAGCGTGGGTTTCGGCCGGGAACGATGTCGTCGCCGTCGTGCAGCTTTTCCAAAAGCCGCATCACCCGGTTGCGGTTGCGCCTTTCCACCTCCACATCCGGCACGGCCTTGACCAGCATGGCGTAGAGCTCTTCGGTGGTCCGCTTCTCCAGCTCCGCGCGGTAGGCAAGATCCGGCATGCGGTTGGACAGCTCGTAGCCGTCCGCCACCGAATCCATGTACAGGCCGGTGCCGCCCACCAAAAAAGGCGGCTTCCCCCGCGCCACAATGCCGTCGATGGCCTCATAGGCCATGCGCTGGAAATCCGCCATGGAAAAAAAGTCGCCCGCCTCGCATACGTCGATCAGGTGGTGTCTGACCCCCCGTGTCTCTTCGGGCGTGATTTTGCCGCTGCCCAGGTCCAATCCGCGAAATACCTGCCGCGAATCCGCCGAAACGATTTCGCCGCCGTATCGCAGGGCCAGTTCCACCCCCAGGCCACTCTTGCCGGACGCATTGGTGCCAGCAATCACAATCAGCTTTGGCAGCATCCAGACTCCCCCATTCATTCTTCTTTCTGATAGGCGATGCGCGGCGTGCCATCCTCCACCCAGATGGCGCCGCAGCGCTCAAAACCGTTGCGCTCAAAGGCCCGGCGCATGGGCAGGTTGCGCTCGTGGGTATCGCCGCGCAGGTTGGGATGGCGGCTGAACGCCCACTTTACGATCACATCCACCATGCCGCGCTTTTCCCCCGAAGAGGCCACACGGTGGAGCGTGGCATAGGGGCGGTCGTTCTTCCATGCACCGTCGATCACGCGGTAGGTGGGGTCCTCCCCAAAAACGAGGACGAAGGCCGCGTACAGGCGCCCCTCCTCCTCGCATACGTAGCACCGTTCCCCGGCAATATCGGCCTCGATCGTTTCCCGTGAGGGATACCGGGTACCCCACTGACCGGGATTTCCGCTTTGCGCCATAAACCGCCGCGCGCCTTCATAGATGAGCAGCACGGCCTCCAGATCCGCCTCGGTGGCGGGCCGGACACGCATGGGCTTACCCCCTTTTCCGTTCATTCCTCCGGAATGCCGAACAGCCGGCAGGCGTTGCGCGCTGCCGTATCGGCCAGTTTCTCCGTGCTCACGCCCCGCAGCTGCGCCACCACCTCGGCTACATACTGCACAAAGGCGGGCTCGTTTCGCTTGCCGCGCAGGGGTACCGGGGTCAAATAGGGGCTGTCGGTTTCCACCAGCAGGCGATCCGCCGGACAGAAGCGAGCGGCCTCCTGAAGCTTGTGCGCATTCTTGAAGGTGACAGGCCCCGCAAAGGAAAGGTAGAATCCCAGATCGAGGTATTCCTTCGCGCTTTCCACGCTTCCGCTGTAACAGTGCATCACGCCTGCGGGAAGCTCCCCGCGGCGCTCGCGGAGCACCTCCAGCATATCCCCATGCGCATCGCGCACATGGAACACCGCCGGAACATTCATCCGACGGGCCAGAGCCAGCTGCTTGATGAGTACCTCACGCTGCTGGTCACGGGGAGAAAGGTCGTAGAAATAATCCAGACCGATCTCGCCCACGGCCACCACGCGCGGCTGCGTCAGCATGTCTTCCAGCTCGGCTTCCGTTTCATCCGTCCAGGTTTTGGCCTCATGCGGATGCACGCCCACCGCGCCATACACGCCTTCGTGTTTTTTGGCAAGCGCCACGATGCGGCGGCTTGTTTCCAGATCGCTTCCTCCCAGGACGCAGCGCCTGACGCCGGCCTGCGCCATGCGCTGCATCACCTCCGGCAGGTCGTTTTGAAATCCCTCGTTTTCCAGATGACAATGCGAATCAAACAGGTTCATCGGATATCCGCTCCATCCTCTACACCGGGTTCAACCGTGACCAGTTTCAGCGTCTTGTCCTGCGCGTCAGAGGCGCAGAGAATCATGCCCTCGCTGCGGATGCCCCGCAGCTTGGCGGGCCTCAGGTTGGCAACCACGACCACCTGCTTGCCCACCATTTCTTCGGGCGTGTAGAACTTGGCGATGCCGCTGACCACGGTGCGCTCCGGCTCGCCTGCCCCCAGGCTCAGGGTGAGCTTGAGCAGCTTGTCCGCCCCCTCCACCTTTTCGGCAGCCGTCACGCGCGCCGCACGAAGCCTCACACGGGCGAAGTCGTCGATGGTGATCAGGCCGTCGTCCTGCGCCTTCTCGGTTTTGGGCTTCGGTTCCGGCGCGGGCTGCGCGGCAGGCGTGGGCACGATGTCGGCCAGTTCCTTTTTGATATCGATACGCGGGAAGAGCGCCTCGCCCTTCTGCACCCTGCCGCCGGCGGGCAGCACGCCGAAGCGGGACGTGCTCTCAAAGCTGCACAGCGCCGGATCGCTCACACCCAGCTGCTCAAAGATGCGCGCGGGCGTGCGGGGCATAGTGGGCGCGATGAGGATGGTCACGATACGGATGCACTCGCACAGCACGTACATCACGGTTTTCAGCCGTTCCCTGCCCTCCTCGGTCTTGGCCAGCACCCAGGGCATGTTCTGGTCGATGTAGCGGTTGCACTCGCCAATCAGCTGCCAGATATCCTGAAGCGCCACGGAGAACTGCAATTCATCCATGTGCTTCTTAACGCGGGAGGGCGTGCCCTCCGCCAGGGCAATGAGCAGGCGGTCGATGTCGTTCCATTCGCCATGGGCGGGCACCACGCCGTCAAAATATTTTTCCACCATGGCAACGGTGCGGCTGACCAGGTTGCCCAGGTCATTGGCCAGATCGGCGTTGATGCGGGTGAGCAGGGCTTCATAGCTGAACTGGCCGTCGCTGCCGAAGGGCACCTCGCGCATGAGGAAATAGCGGATGGCGTCGCTGCCGTAGCGGTTGCACAGCACCACGGGGTCCACCACGTTGCCCAGGGACTTGGACATCTTCATGCCGTCCAGCACCAGCCAGCCGTGGCCGAACACCTGCTTGGGCAGGGGCAGGCCCAGCGCGTGCAAAATGATGGGCCATGTGATGGTGTGGAAACGGATGATTTCCTTGCCGATCAGGTGGATGTCGGCGGGCCAGTACTTCCGGTACAGGCTGTCGTCCTCGCTCCCGTAGCCCAGGGCGGTAATATAGTTGGTGAGCGCATCCAACCACACGTACACGGTATGCGTGGGATCAAAATCGACCGGCACGCCCCACTTGATGGAGGTGCGGCTGACGCACAGGTCCTGCAGGCCGGGCCTGAGGAAATTGTTGAGCATCTCGTTGCGTCGGCTGGCAGGCTGGATGAAGTCGGGGTGCTGCTCGATATAGTCGATCATCCACTGCTGATATTTGCCCATCCTGAAGAAATAGGCTTCCTCGTTGGTCTTTTCCACGGGACGGCCGCAGTCCGGGCAGCAGCCATCCTTGAGCTGCATCTCGGTGAAGAAGCTTTCGCAGGGGGTGCAGTACCAGCCCTCATAGCTGCCTTTGTAGATGTCGCCCTGCTCATAGAGCCTGCGGAAAATCTTCTGAACCGCCTTGACATGCCGCTCGTCGGAGGTACGGATGAAATCGTCATAATCGACATCCATCAGCTTCCAGAGCTCCTTGATGCCGCGAACGATCTCGTCCACGTAAGCCTGCGGCGTAACCCCTTTCGCCTGGGCCTTGCGTTCGATCTTCTGGCCGTGCTCATCGGTGCCGGTCAAAAAGAAGGTATCGTAGCCTTCCTGTTTTTTGAAGCGCGCCATCGTATCGGCCGCAACGGTGGTATAGGCATGGCCGATGTGCAGATTATCGCTGGGATAATAGATAGGCGTCGTGATATAGAAGGTCTCCTTGTTGGGCATGTGCGCTTCCCCCTCCTCGATGAATCAAAAAAGCCGCGCCCCGTCAGAAAAGGGGCGGGCTTGACCCGCGGTACCACCCTTGGTTTATCGCTTACGATCCTTGATGATCGCAGGCCTGTAACGGTGCCGACCGCTCCGCCCTACCTGTCGGACGGAGAAGCTCCCGGGCCATGTTCCCGCCGCGCCCGCGCCGCTTTCCACCTGCCGCGGCTCTCTTTGGCTGGACGTGGGGCGGTACTCTCCCGCTCATCGCCTGTATGCGCTTATCGCCCCTATTATACCCGATTTTTTGCGCTTGTCAACGAAAAAGCGCGCCTGCAAGCACGGTTCCTGCCAGCGCACCCACGAGCGAGCAGGGCACGGCGTAGCCGGTGGACTTGCGGTCGATGGCGCTCATGTACACGCACACGGTGTAAAAGATGGTTTCGCTGGAGCCCATCACGGTGCTGGCCACCAGGCCCACGCGGCTGTCCGCGCCGTATTGGGCGAGCAGCTTTTCCACCAGGGCCAGCGAGGCCGACCCGCTCATGGGCCGAAGCAGCACCAGCGGCGCCACCTCGCCCGGCAGGCCCAGCCACTCAAACGCCGGAGCCGCCAGACGGCACAGCGCATCCATCAGTCCGGACGCCTGCATCAGCCCAATCGCCACCAGCATGGCCGCCAGATTGGGCAGCACGCGCACCGCCACCGCTATGCCCTCGCGCGCCCCCTCCACAAACAGATCATACGCCGGCAGCCGGCGGCAGGCGGCCGCCAGAAGCGTTGCCAACAGGCATCCCGGCACAATCAGCCCGCTAAGCACGGCGCGCCTCCCTTCTTCGGCGGCAGATCAGCCCCAGCACCGCGCCCACCGCCGTGGATACGGCCGTGCATACCAGGCTGGGCAGCACGATGGCGCCCGCATCCGCCGATCCAGCCGCTGCCCGCAGCGCCAGCACCGTGGTGGGAATCAGCTGGATGCTGGTCGCATTGAGAATCAGCAGCATATACATATCATGTTCGACGCAGGGCGCTGTTTTGCGCTCCTCCTCCATCAGGCGCATGGCCTCCATCCCCTGCGGCGTGGCCGCGTTGCCCAGTCCCAGCATGTTCATCGACAGATTCATGCATACGGCCTGGCGCGCCTCTTTTCCCCGCACGCCAGGCATGAGCACACGCAACGCGGGGTGCACAAGCCGCTCCAGTGCTCCGGGCGCGCCCAGCGCCTGAAGAATCCTCATCCAGCCGCAAAACAGCAGGTAGCCCGCTCCCAGCGTCAGCGTCAGGGCGATAGCGTCCGCCGTGGCTCCCAGTGCAGCGGCCAGCATTTCCGGCCCGCGCCCACAGAAAGCCGCATATACAAAGGAGCCTCCGGTCATTGCAAGCCATAGCCATTGAAGCGCCAAAATACCTCACCATCCTATAAATATACACTAATTTTAATGTGTAATTTTTGAAACAATTTTATTTTTACACCTGATTTTATGTATATGGTTCATTCTGGTGCCAAATGGACCATTGACAGATTATTCACTGGGTTGTATTTTTATGTTATCCGGTGGGATTTGGTCCTACGCGGAAATATGTCTGCTTTTTGAGAAGTGGAGGGCTTGGAATATGAAATCGACCGGCGTGGTGCGTAAATTGGACAATCTGGGCCGCATTGTGATCCCGATCGAGCTGAGAAAAACCATGGATATTGCCATCAAGGATACCCTTGAGATTTTTACCGAAGGCGACGAGATCATCCTTAAAAAATATCAGCCCGGTTGCATTTTCTGCAATGACGCACGCAACGTCACGCTCTTCAAGGGCAAGCTGGTATGCGAAAAGTGCCTGGCAGAATTGAAGCAACAGGAGCACGACTAAAACACGCACAAACGCAAAAAAACCGCGCCGACGGAACGGAAGGGGTTCCAGCCGCGCGGTTTTTTGGTTATACTATTTCAGCATGTTCAAGATCGTCTGCTTGCTCTGCACACCCACGGTACGGGCAGCCGCTTCGCCGCCCTGAAAAACAATCAGCGTGGGAATGCTCATCACGCGGTAGCGCGCGGCGATCTCGGGCGCGTCGTCCACGTTGATCTTGCACACACGGTATGCATCGCTTTCTCCCGCGATTTCCTCTACCACTGGAGAAAGCATCTTGCAAGGGCCGCACCAGTCGGCATAAAAATCCACCAGCACGGGTTTATTGCTATGAAGAACCTCCTGGTCAAAGCTCTGAGCGTTCAGCTTGGTCACGGACATGGGGTAAGCCTCCTTTGCTTGGATCTGTCCAGTCATTATCATACCCGCCCCCGGCGGGGAATAAACCACTATTTTCAAAAAGGCGGTGTTTTTTTATGGGGCTGGCGCCTGAGCATGCCGTCCATCCCTTTGCCCCTGTATGGGACGTCCATTGCCGCGTGCTGGTGCTGGGGTCGTTTCCCTCCGTGCGTTCACGGCAGATCGGGTTTTACTACGGCCATCCGCAAAACCGCTTCTGGCGCGTGCTGGAGCGCCTCTATGGCCAGCCCGTGCCGCCGGATACAGCGGGCCGCCGCTCCTTCGTGCTCCGTCACGGCCTGGCCCTGTGGGACGTGCTGGCCGCCTGCGACATCGTGGGCAGCAGCGACGCCAGCATCCGCCATGCCGTGCCCAACGACGTGCCCGCGCTGCTTGCGAGCGGTGGAATCAAGCGCGTCTTTTGCAACGGGCAACGGGCCTATGCCCTCTACCTGCGCTATCTTGACGCAGCCTGCGGCCTTCCGGTCGCGGCGCTTCCCTCCACCAGCGCGGCCAACGCCGCCTGGAGCCTGGAGCGTCTTACGGAGGCATGGCGTGTGATCCTGTAACGTTCCGTCAGGCGCTTTGCGGGCTTTCCTTCAAATAGCGGGAAAAAGAGCGGTAGAACATCGTCCCCGTCACGCACACGGCGACAAAGTCCGAAATCGGCTCCGCCAAGAATACGGCATCCACCTTGTTTGGCAAAAAGCAGGGCAGGATGAAGATGAGCGGAATCAGCAAAAACACCTTGCGCAGAAGCGCCAGAAACACGGATGTTTTGGCGTTACCCATGGCCACAAAGGTCTGCTGGCAGCCCAACTGAATGCCGAACAGGCCGGTGGCGCCCATATAGATGCGCAGGGCATGCACCGTCATATCCCGCAGGGCGGGGTCCGAGGTGAAGATGGCGGCAAACAGCTGAGGGGTCAGCATGGCCAGCGCCCACAGCGCCACCGAATAAGCCGTGCACACCACGATCAGCATGCGAAAGCACGCGCGCACGCGGTCCCTGTTGCCTGCGCCGTAATTGAAGCTGACGATGGGCTGCGCCCCCTGCGTGAGCCCCTGAAGGGGCAGAAGGGAAAACTGCATCACGCTGCTCAATATCGTCATGGCGCCTACGGCCAGGTTGCCGCCGTAGCGCAGGAGCGAAGAGTTGAAGCACACATACAGCACGCTTTCGGTAAACTGCATGATGAACGGCGACAGGCCCAGCGCCACGCAGGGCAGGTAGACCTTGGCGGAAATGCGCAGATAGGAAGCCCGGATGCGCAGGTGCGTCTTTTTTCCGGTCAGGAAGCGCACCACCCACACCGCCGACACCGCCTGTGACAGGATGGTGGCCAGTGCCGCGCCCCGCACGCCCATGTTCAGCGCAAAGATAAAAACCGGGTCCAGAATGATGTTGAGTACCGCGCCGATGAGGACCGTGAGCATGCTGGTGCGGGAGAATCCCTGCGCGGTGATGAAGGCGTTCAGGCCCAGCGCCACCTGCACGGCGATGGTACCCAGCGCGTAAATCGCCAGATAGTCCCATGCGTAGCCGATGGTCTCCTGGTCGGCGCCGAAGATCAGCAGCGCCTCGCGGCCGAAGATCAGGATGACCGCCGTCAACAGCACCGCCATCACCACGAGGGCCATGGTGCAGTTGCCCAGAATCCGCTCTGCATCCTCCTTGCGGCCCTTGCCCATCATAATGGAGGCGCGGGGGGCGCCGCCCATGCTGGCGAGTGTCGCAAAGGCACTCACCAGCAGAATCACCGGCAGGGTCACGCCCAGGCCGGTCAGAGCCGTGGCTCCCACCACCGGGATGTGGCCGATGTACATACGGTCCACCATATTGTAGAGCACATTCACCACCTGCGCGGTGATGGCCGGAAGCGCCAGGCTGAACAAAAGCCTGCCAACCGGTCTTGTACCCAGTTCATTTTCCTTGCTTTGCATGTCGCGCCTCCATAAATCCAGTGTGAAATGGATAACAGTACTATTATAAACTTCCGCATACTGCTTTGCAACCTTTCCGGCGGAATTGACAACCGCTGTGCCCCATGCTAGACTAACGGCGTTTCATCTTGTCAGAAAAAAGGAGGCGGCATCATGGATGGCGAGGCCCTGGAGGCCCTGCGCTACTTTTCGGACGCAACGCACCCGCAGTCGTTTGTGACGCTTGCAGGACGAGGTCCCGTGCTGGTAAGCGCACCCCACGCGGTGCTGCAAACGCGTTCAGGCCGCCTCAAGGCTGCCGAGCGTTATACCGGCATGCTCTGTCTTATGCTCAATCGCCGCCATGATGTACCGGGCATCTACAAAGCGCGTCACCTGAAGGACGACGCCAATCATGATCCCAGCAGTCCCTACCGGGATGAGGTCTGCCGCCTCATCCGGGAGGGAGGCATCAGCTGCGTGCTGGACCTGCACCAGCTCAGGCCCGACCGTTCCATGGCCCTGTGCATCGGCACGGGGCGGGGGCGGCACGTGCGCGCCTTTGAAGGCGCGCCGGACGTGGTGCGTAGCGCGTTCATGCGCCGGGGACTTTCGCCCGTCACGCTGGACGATCCCTTTTCGGCGGCGGCGGCGCATACCGTTTCCGCCACGGCGGCCCGAATGGGGGCGATGGCAATGCAGCTGGAGATCAACAGCGCGCTTTTAATGGAGGACAGTCCCGGCGAGCGCTTCGGCGATGTGCTGGCAGCCCTGGCCGAGGCCGTGGACGGGCTGCGCGCGATGCTATGCGCCCGCCAGAAATAACAAAGGAGGAAAACAGGCTGTGCTGCATGGGCTGATGGTGGTCAACGCCTTTCTGCGCACCACCAAGTTTGACGATATTTATCATACGCTGCTTTCCGCCGCGCACGGCGAGGGCATGGAACTGGATGTGCGCACCAATGCCGAGCTTTGCTGCGAGACGGCCACGGGCGCCTTTGCGTCGGGAGCATTTGACTTTGTGCTCTTCTGGGACAAGGACGTGCAGCTGGCCTGGCAGCTGGAACAGCTGGGCATGCGCGTATTCAACGGCGCCAGCGCCATCCTTGCCTGCGATGACAAGGCGCTGACCTGGCTCAGGCTCAGGCGTGCGGGTATCCCCATGCCGCGCACCATACTCGCCCCCAAGACCTTTGCCAACGTGGGCTATCCGCAGGTGCGCTTTGCCGCAGAAGCGGCGCGCGCGCTGGGGTTTCCCGTGGTGCTGAAGGAATGCTTCGGCTCCTTCGGCCAGCAGGTGTATCTGTTTCACGACGTGGACGCGCTGTGCCAGAAAGTGCAGTCGCTTGCGGGAACGCCGCTTTTGTTCCAGGAGCTGATTCACGAAAGCTATGGCCGGGACGCGCGCATCAACGTGGTAGGCGGACGGGTGGTGGCCTGCATGCTGCGTCAGAGCACCGACGGCGATTTCCGCAGCAACCTCACCCGCGGCGGCGCAATGGCCCCCTATTCCCCCACCCGCGCGGAAGCGGAACTGGCCGTGCGCGCCACGGAGCTGCTGGGGCTGGACTTTGCGGGGGTGGACGTGCTTTTTGGGCGGGACGGCCCTCTTCTGTGCGAGGTCAATTCCAACGCTCATTTCAAAACCACGCTGGAGTGCACGGGTGTCAACATGGCGGTGGAGATCATGCGGCATATTTCCCGCAGGCTGGAGGGCTGAATGGACACACTGTGGCTGTTGTATGACGAAGCCGATCTGGCTGTGAACCTGGGGTTTGTGGACCTGATGCGCGACCGGGGCCGCGTGCGCGGTCTGAACATCGTACCCGTGACCACACAGGAGCTGACGCTGGGCATGGATGCTTCCGGCGCTCCCGTCTGCCTTCGCGCAGGCGTGCCAGCCCGTCCGCGAGCGGTGCTCTCACGCCAGCGCGACAGCCTGATCAGCTTCCACTTTGAACGGATGGGCGTGCCTGTGTTCAATGGCGCCCGCGTGTGCGCCATCTGCAACGACAAGCGCGTCACGCACCAGTTTCTCAGCGGTCTGCCCATGCCCGATACCGTCTTTTTACCCGCCACAGCCTCAGCGCCTCCACCGGGTACCCGCTTTCCCGTCATCCTGAAGCCTGCGTGCAGTCATGGCGGCGATCGCGTCGCTCTCGTCAGCAACGAGCGGGAGTGGCATCAGGCCGCTGCCGCCATTCTGCCCCAGCCGGCCCTGCAGCAGGCCGTAGCGGACGGAGCCGGACAGGATTTGCGGGTGTATGTGGTGCACGGGCGGATCGTAGCCGCGGTGATGCGCACGGCGGCGCAGGGCGTGGTGAGCAATTTCAAACGCGGCGGCAGCGTTGCCCTGCGCGGTCTCACCCCGCAGGAGCGCGCCCTGGCGCAGGCAGTGATCGACCGCTTTTCGAGTGCAGGCGCGCCGCTCACCCTGGCGGGTGTGGATCTGATGAACGACCGCGGCCGCCCCGTGGTGAACGAGGTGGAGGACGTGGTGGGCAGCCGCATGCTGTATCAGACCAGCGATATCGACATCGTTTCGCTGTTTTTGGACGGTTTAAGCGATATTGCAGCAAATGCCCCATGACAGAACGCCATTGGCGTGTTATAATCATTTCTGTAAACCGACTTTTCAGGGGAGGCGAAACAGTTGTTACCCTTTAATATTCCCCCATATGTACCGCAATGTTCCGATTATGTGACGCAGGTGATTCAAAACCGCAAAATCTGCGGCGACGGCCCCTTTACCGCCCGCTGCAACGAGGCGCTGGAGGCTCTGACCGGCGCGCCCAAAGCCCTTTTGACCACCTCCGGCACCTCCGCGCTGGAAATGGCGGCCATCCTGCTGGATATCCAGCCGGGAGATGAGGTGATCATGCCGTCGTTTACCTTTGTGAGCACTGCCAACGCCTTTGCCCTGCGCGGTGCAAAGATCGTTTTTGTGGATGTGCAGCCCGACACCATGAATCTGGACCCGCTCTGTGTACGCGCCGCGATTACGCCGCACACGCGCGCTATTGTGCCGGTGCACTACGCGGGCGTGTGCTGCGACATGGACGCGCTGGGCGACATCGCGCGCGAGCATGGCCTGGCCATGGTGGAGGACGCGGCGCAGGCCGTGGGTTCCTTTTACAAGGACCGTCCCGCCGGCTCCATGAGCGACGTGGGCTGCTTCAGCTTCCACGAAACCAAGAACTACTCCATGGGTGAGGGCGGCGCGGTCATTCTCAACGACCCGCACATGGTGGAACGCGCCGAGATTATCCGTGAAAAAGGTACGGACCGCAGCCGCTTCTACCGGGGACAGGTGGATAAATACACTTGGGTGGATATCGGTTCCTCTTTCCTGCCCAGCGAGCTCAACGCCGCCTACCTGCTTGCGCAGCTGGAACAGCGCGCGTCCATCACCGCCGCGCGCATGGCCCGCTGGGAGCAGTACGACGCAGGGCTGGCGCCGCTGGAACAGCGCGGCCTGATCGAGCGCATGAAGGTACCTGCTGATTGCGTGCATAATGCGCATATGTACTATATCAAGCTGCGCAGCCTCGAGGAGCGCTCCAGGCTGATCGCCTTCCTGGCCGAGCATGATATCTGCGCCGTATTCCACTATGTCCCGCTGCATTCCGCTACGGCGGGTCTCAAGTATGGCCGCTTCGTCGGGGAGGACCGCTATACCACCGCCCTGAGCGAGCGCCTGCTCCGGCTGCCCATGTTCTATGAGCTTACCGAAGCGGACTGCGCCCGGGTGATCGAAACGATCTTTGCCTTCTTCTTTAAGAAGTAAGGCATGCCTTGTTATCCAAATTCCAAAGGATAAAACATAGAAAGGAAGCATTTAAACCATTATGACAATCTTCACTCGTGATTTTAACCGTAATTCTTCTTACTGGACCGCGATTCTCTTCTACCTGGTATGCGGTCTTCTCCTTCTCTTGCTGCCCAACCTCGCGCTTAGCATTGCTAATGTGGCGCTGGCGGTGCTGCTGTTCGTTGTGGGCGTGCGCTCCATTGTCTCCTATGTTCGCGGCAGCATCCTGGATGGTGTCATGGGTCTGCAACTGGCCGCGGGCCTGGTGGCTACATGCTTTGCGGTGCTGCTGCTGTTCAATCCCCTTTTCCTTGCTGAAATTCTGCCCTTTGTGTGGGGTGTGGCGCTGCTGGTAGGTGGCTTCGGAAAGGTGCAAATGGCGGCTGATCTCAAGCGCATTGGCGATCGTCTGTGGTGGTGCGCACTGGCCGCAGCACTGCTGTCGTTTGTGCTGGGTGCTCTTTCCATCACCCGTCCCGTGTTTATCGCTTCTGTACTCACTCAGTTCGTTGGCGCCTCTCTACTGGTGGAGGGCGTGCTGGATCTTGTCTCTTTTCTGACGCTGAACAAAAGGATCAAGGAATTCCGCAAGCAAATGGAAAACAATTCCCGCATGTAATTTCCGGCGTCGTTGCGCCAGACCCGCGCCTTACCGGCGCGGGACAGACCGCCGACAAAGGGGCTGCTTTCTTTGGGAAGCAGCCCCTAAACGCATAAGGCAAGACGGAAAAAAGAGAACGAAACGCCCT